>CAIQIL010000311.1 GCA_903871865.1 uncultured Burkholderiales bacterium | reverse complement strand
GGCGGCGGTGGTTACGGCGGTGGCCGTGGCGACGGCGGCGGTGGCTACGGCCGCGGCGGCTACTGATCTCAGATGATGCAAGCCTGAATCACTCGCTTGCACATCTTCACGGAGGCGACACCCGATGGTGTCGCCTTTTGCTTTGGTGACTGCGTTAAAGGATGACAATCCCCGTCGCAACCACCGCAGGACCTCACCATGTCGATCCACAACAACACCTTGAACCGCCTGGCCGCCACGGCGGCACTGGGCCTGGCCAGCCTGGCTTGCGCGACCTCTTCGGCGCAGGCCGCCACCAACGTCGGCGTGAGCGTGAGCGTCAACCAGCCCGGTTTCTACGGCCGTGTGGACATCGGCGAGCAGCCGCCCGTGCTGCTCTACCCGCAGCCGGTCATCATCCAGCAGTCGCCATACGGTGCGCGCCAGCGCCCCATCTACATGCGTGTGCCGCCCGGCCACTCCCAAAACTGGGCGCGCTACTGCGCACAGTACGGTGCCTGCGGCCAGCCGGTGTACTTCGTGCGCGATGTGCCGCCTCCGCGCGGGGATCGCTACGACCGCGATGACCATGACCGCCACGACCACGACCGCGGTGGCTGGCGCGAAGATGACCGAGGCGGCCGCGGCGATCGCGGAGACCGGGACGAGCGCGGCCATGGTCGCGGCAAGGGCCGAGGTCACGACCGCGACTGACCGGGCTCACCCGGTCGAGGGCACCGCCCCTGCGGGGCCCGATCAGCGCGGCTGACCGTCCAGGCGGCCGTGCACCCGGCCACCCAGCAGGGTCAGGCCGGTCACATCGTCGTGCTGCAGGGTTTGCGAACGGACCTCGCTGCGGTCGCGGGTCATGGTCACGGGCAAGGTGGAACTGAGCACACGCGCGTGGGTGTCCAGGCGCAGGCCTTCGCCCACCACGCGGGTGGTGCCCGTGCGCAAGCCGGTGCCGGCATCGCCAGAAACGCCAGCGCCCTGCGCACCCGATGTTGGTGCGGGCATCAGGCGCACATCGGCGCCACCGCTGAGCGTGACCACGCCGGTGGGCTCCACCCATTCGCCTTGCCTGGCCGTGGCGTGCACGCTGCGGCCGTCTTCATGTCGGGCCGACAGCACCATGGCATCGACCTCCATGGCGTTGCTCACCGGCCGGTGGCGCATGGTGTCGCCGTCGAGCACAGCCTCCAGCCGACCGTTGCCGTCGAAGCGCGCGATGCGGGCCCGGCTGAGGATGTAGTCGGGGCGGTCGTCCGCCTTGGCGGCAGGCGCGGTCTGGCGCGGCCCTGGCGAAGACGACACCAACCACCAGCTGAAGCCGGCCAGGCCCGCGGCCACCACCACGGGCAATGCAGACTGCAGGCGGGCCAGCCAGTCAGGGCCGCGGTTGAAGCCACGGGTCAAAGGGGCCTGGCTCATGCGGTGGGGGCTCCGGGTGCAGAGGACGCGGCGGGTGCGGCCACGTTGGTGTCCAAGGTCTGCAGGTGGCCGTGGAGCAAGGCTTCGTAGCGGCCGGTGGCCCACAGCAGCAGGTCGCAGCACTCGCGGGCGGCGCCTTGCCCACCCTTGAGTTGGCTGACGTGGTGGGCCACGGCCTTGACCTCGGCGTGCGCATTGGCCGGCGCCACGGCCAGGCCGGCGCGCACCAGCAGGGGCAGGTCGGGCCAGTCGTCGCCCATCACGGCGAGCTGCGACCACGTCAGGCCCAGTTGCGCCAGCAAGGGTTCGGCCGCAGCGAGCTTGTCGTGCGCGCCAAAAACGGCGTGCGCCACGCCCAGGTCTTTCAGGCGGCGGCGCACCGAGGGCGAGTCACGGCCAGTGATGACAATGGGCGTGATGCCGCCTTGCGCCAGCAGCTTCAAGCCATGGCCGTCGAGCGCGTGGAAGGCCTTGATCGTTTCGCCGGCTTCGCTGATGAACAGGGTGCCGTCGGTCAGCACGCCATCGACGTCGAAGATGGCCGCGCGCGCACCCTGGGCGTGGTGGCGCAGGGCCGCGGGGAATTGCAGGGAGGGTGTGAGGCTGCGCATCAGATCACCTTGGCGCGCATCAGGTCGTTGGTGCTGACGGCGCCCACCAGCAGGCCGGCGGCGTCGGTCACCAGCAGGGTGTTGATGCGGTGGGTTTCCATCAAGGCCACGGCCTCGGCGGCGAGCACGTCGTCGCGGATGGTGCGCGGTGCGGCGGTCATGAGCTGCTGCGCGCTGAGGCTGCGCAGGTCCAGGCCGGCTTCGATCTTGCGGCGCAGGTCGCCGTCGGTGAAGACGCCCAGCAGCGCGCCGGCCGCATCGACCACGGCGGTGGCGCCCAGGCCCTTGCGGCTCATCTCGGACATCACTTCGCCAAAACCCGCCTCGGGGGCCACGCGTGGCACGGCATCGCCCGAGCGCATCACGTCGCGCAGGTGGGTCAGCAGCTTGCGGCCCAGGGCACCGCCCGGGTGGGAGCGCGCGAAGTCTTCGGCCTTGAAGCCACGGGCATCGAGCAGCACGACGGCCAGCGCATCGCCCAGCGCCATCTGCGTGGTGGTGCTGGCGGTGGGCGCGAGGTTGAGCGGGCAGGCTTCCTGGGCCACGGCGCTGTCGAGGACGATGTCGGCGTGGCGGGCCAGCGCGGATGTGGGCTTGCCCGTCATGGCGATCAGGGTGACGCCCTGGCGCTTGAGCACGGGCAGCAGGCCGGTGAGCTCTTCGCTTTCGCCGGAGTTGGAAATCGCCAGCACGACGTCACCGGGCTGGACCATGCCGAGGTCGCCGTGGTGGGCCTCGGCCGGGTGCACGAACAGCGCGGGCGTGCCGGTGGAGGCCAGCGTGGCGGCGATCTTGCGCCCGACGTGGCCGCTCTTGCCCATGCCCATCACGGCCACACGGCCCTTGGAGGCCAGCACCGCCTGCACAGCGCGCGTGAAGGCCACGCCGGCCTCGCCATCGAGGCGGGCACGCAGCTCGTGCAGGGCGCGGGCTTCGGTGTCCAGGGCCTGGCGGGCCAGGTCGAGCAGAACGTCAGGCGTCATGGGGGATGCGGACAAGATTTCAGGGATGGCTGTCGGGCGGCTGCCCTGCGCCGCCACCGAGGCAGTTAGGATCGGGTGATTCTAGGGACAACATGGCCTCCACGCTCGACCTGACCCTCCTCTATCTGCTCGCGGCCGTCGTCGGCGTGGTGCTGTGCCGCCTGATGAAACTGCCGCCCATGCTGGGTTACCTCGCCGTGGGCGTGGTGATCGGACCCAATGCGCTGGCGCTGGCCAAGGACTCGGCCGGCGTGCGCTACCTGGCCGAGTTCGGCGTCGTCTTCCTGATGTTCGTGATCGGGCTGGAATTCAACCTGCCCAAGCTGAAAAGCATGCGCTCGCTGGTGTTCGGCCTGGGGCTGGGGCAGGTGGGGCTGACCATCCTGGCCACGCTGCTGGGCCACCTGGCGCTGGGCGGGGCGATGGCCTGGCTGGGCCACGAGGGCGGCTTGCTGGGCTGGGGCCTGCATTGGCAAAGCGCGGTGGCCTTGGGCGGCGCCCTGGCCATGAGCTCCACCGCCATCGTGGTGAAGATGATGGCCGACCGGCTGGAGCTGGAGTCCGAGCATGGCCGCCGCGTCATGGGCATCTTGCTGTTCCAGGATCTGGCCGTGGTGCCCCTGCTGGTGCTGATCCCCGCCCTGGGCGACAGCGCCTCCGAAATGACGCGCACCTTGCTGGTGGCCAGCCTGAAGGCCGGCGCGCTGCTGGTGATCCTGCTGGCCGGTGGGCAGCGGGTGATGCACCTGTGGTTCGACCTGGTGGCGCGGCGCAAGAGCGAAGAGCTGTTCATGCTCAACGTGCTGCTGGTGACGCTGGGCCTGGCCTGGTTGACCGAGCACTTCGGGCTGTCGCTGGCGCTGGGCGCCTTCGTGGCCGGCATGCTGATCGCCGAGACCGACTACAAGCACCAGGTGGAGACCGACATCCGCCCCTTCCACGACGTGCTGCTGGGCCTGTTCTTCATCACCATCGGCATGAAGCTCGATTGGCGCAGCCTGGTCGACAGCTGGGCCCTGGTGCTGCTGCTGGCCACGCTGCCCGTGCTGTTCAAGCTGGGCCTGGTCACCTCGCTGGCCAAGTGGTTCGGCGCGCCCACGGGCGTGGCGCTGCGCACCGGCCTGTACCTGGCGCAGGCAGGCGAATTCGGCTTCGTGCTGCTGTCGCTGGCCACGCAGGAAAAGCTCATCCCGCCCCAGGTGGAGAGCCCGCTGCTGGCGGCCATGGTGCTGTCCATGCTGGCCACGCCGCTGATCATCCAGTACAGCAACCGCATCGTGAACCGGCTGTCTTCGACCGACTGGATGATGCAGTCGCTGGCCATGACCAAGATCGCGTCCAAGGCCATCAACACCGAGCGCCACGTCATCATCTGCGGCTACGGGCGCAGCGGCCAGAACCTGGCGCGCATGCTGGAGCAAGAAGGCATCCCCTACGTCGCGCTGGACCTCGACCCCGACCGCGTGCAGCAGGCTGCCGCCGCCGGCCAGAACGTCTCTTTCGGTGACGCCACGCGGCTGCAAAGCCTGGTCGCGGCCGGCCTGTCGCGCGCCTCGGCCCTGGTCATCACCTACCCTGACACCCTCTCGGCCAAGAAAATCCTGCACCTGGTGCGCGAGCACGCCCCCGCGGTGCCCGTGGCCGTGCGCACCATCGACGACGCCCGGCTGGACGCCCTGCAGGCCGCTGGCGCCACCGTGGTCGTGCCCGAAGCCATCGAGGGCTCGCTGATGCTGGCCTCGCAAACCTTGGCCCTGGTGGGCGTGCCCATCCGCCGTGTGATCCGGCTGGTGCAGGACCAACGGATCGCCCGCTACGGCCTGCTGCGCGGCTACTTCCACGGTGCCGACGACGATGGCGTCGACGAAGGCGAGTTGCAGCGCCTGCAGTCGGTCACCGTCATGGCCGGTGCGGCCTGCCTGGGCCAGCGCCTGAGCGACTGCCTGGACACCGAAGCGCTGGGCGTGGCCGTGGTGTCGGTGCGGCACGCCGCTGGCCGCGTCGTCATCCCCGAAGCCGGCATGACGCTGCAGGCCGGCGACACGCTGGTGCTGTCCGGCCGCCCCCAGGATCTGGCCCGCGCCGAAAGCCTGTTGCTCAAAGGTTAAATCCGCACGGATCTCGGGTTGATGCCGCTGGCTGCGGTCACAGACTGCAGGCACACTGCGGGCAAACAACGTCTGCCGCGGACGCATCACCCAGCGGCCCGACAGGAGACCCTCAGGATGAGCGCCGCGTCCCCCGGAGCCAACACCGGCACAACCGACACCGAACGCCCCGTCGCCGGCCTGCGCCAGACCTTGCGCAAGCTGTGGCAAACCGCCGCCGTCTGGACCCTCGTGGTCGCCAGCGCCACCGCCTGGTGGGCCCAGCATGAGCTGGCGCAGCACCGCCAGGACGCGCTGCAATCGTCAGGCCGCCGCCTCGACAACCTGCAAGGCGCGATCGAGCTGAGCTTCCAGCAACTCGGTGCCCTGCCCGGCGCCCTGGGCCGACAGGCCGATGTGGCGGCTTTCCTGCAGTCGCACCGGCTGGACACCGCGGTCGTGCTGGACGAGGCCCAGCGCCAGCGCCTGCGCGCGCAAGCCGTCCAGGACCCCGCATGGCGGCGCCTCAACCAGCACCTGCAGGACGAGGCCCAGGAGCTCCGCGTCGGCCGCATCCTGCTGAATGCGGCCAATGGCACGGTGCTGGGTGACAGCGCTTTCGAGCAGGCCCACAGCGCCATCGGCATCAACAACCGCGGGCGCCGCTACCACGTGCAGGCCCTGGAGCACCCCAGCGGCAAGGGCTCGCAGTACGCCGTCAGCCAGACGCTGAAGAACCCCAGCTTCTATTTCTCGTCCCGCGTGGGCGGCGGTGAAGCGCCTTTGGGCGTGGTGGTCGTCGCGCAAGACGCCAAGGCGCTGGACCGCCTGTTCGACGATCCGGTGCGGCGGGTCTTCCTGACCGACGAACAGGGCGTGGTGCTGGCCGGCAACCAGGCAGACGATGTGCTCAAGCGCAGCCCGCTCATCGGTACGCAGGTCAGCGACCGCGACGACGACCTGCGCCTCTACCAGCAACAGCCCGCCGCCCTGCCCTGGACCATGGACAGCACCCGCGTGGGTGGTCACACCACGCCGCTGGTGACCATCGATGGGCAGCGGCACATGGCGCTGTCGCGCCCTCTGCCCAACAGCAAATTCACCGCCTGGGTGCTGGTGCCCATGCAGGGTGAAACCGCCCTGATCGCGCGCTGTGCCGCCATGGGCCTGGTGGTCCTGGTGTGTGGCTACTGGGCCATGACCTTGCGCGCGCAACGCCTGCGGCGCCTGGCCGGTCTGCACCATTCAGAGCAGACCTTGGCCGACATGGCCCACGCCCTGCCGCTGACGGTGTTCCGCTGGCACCAGCCCGCCAACGGCGCCGGGCGCTTCACCTTCATCGGCGATGGCGTCCAGCAGCTGCTGGGCATCAGCGCCACGGCCCTGCAGGCACAGCCCGGGCTGGCCTGGCAGCTCATGGGCGCAGCGCATGCCTGCCCGCCGGAGGAAGCCGTTGAGTTCAGCCTGCAACGCGAGGGGCTGCCAGTCTGGGTGCGCTGCGAAAGCCGCTGCACGCGCCAGGCCAACGGCAGCCACACCTGGAACGGCTACTGGGCCGACATCACCGCGCGCAAGGAAGTGGAAGCCCGCACCAACGCCGTCTTCCGTCACACGCCTTCGTCCTTCATCTTCTACAACCCCGAAGAAGGCATCACGCGCTGCAACCCCAGCGCGGTGGCCCTCTTCCGCGGCGACAGCGAGCAGTCGCTGCTGGGCCTCATGCCCTCGCGACCTCCCTTGTCCCCGCCCGGCGCCATCCCCGCCGAAGCCGAATTGGCCCTCGACCGCATCCGCCAGACCGGTCAGGCCGAAACCCTGGAGTGGCGCCACACCCGCCTGGACGGCGAGCCCTTCGACGCCGAGGTCGTGCTCATCCCCTTCGTGCACAACGGTCGCCAGCAGTTCTGCGGCATCGTGCAGGACATCACCGTGCGCAAGCACACCGAGCACGCCCTGCGCTCGGCACAACAGGCCGCCGAAGCAGCGACCCTGGCCAAGACGCATTTCCTGGCCAACATGAGCCACGAAATCCGCACGCCCATGAACGCCATCATGGGCATGAGCCACCTGGCCCTGCTCGACGAGCTGCCGCCCAAGGCACGCAATTACATCGAGAAGGTGCACCGCGCCGCGGCCAACCTGCTGCAGATCCTCAACGACGTGCTCGACGTCTCCAAGATCGAGTCCGGCAAACTGGAAATGGAGCACACCGACTTCCAGCTCGAAACCGTGGTGAGCCACATGGCCGATGTGCTGGGCGTGCGCGCCGAGGAAAAGGGCATGGAGCTGCTCTTCACCGCCCCGCCCGACATCCCCACCGCCCTCATCGGCGACCCGACACGCCTGGGCCAGATCCTCATCAACCTGGGCACCAACGCCATCAAGTTCACCGACCGCGGCGAGGTGCTGATCGGCTGCGAGGTGCAGTCCCGCGATGCCGCCAACGTGGCGCTGCACTTCTGGGTGCGCGACAGCGGCATCGGCATGTCGCAGGAACAGCTCGACCGGCTCTTCCTGCCTTTCACCCAGGGCGACAACTCCACCACCCGCCAGTACGGCGGCACCGGCCTGGGCCTGGCGATTTCGCGCCAGCTGGTCGAGATGATGGGCGGCGAGATCTGGGTGGACAGCGAGGTGGGCAAGGGCTCGACCTTCCACTTCACCGCGTGCTTCGGTCTGCAGAGCCAGCCTGCCAACCGCCGCGCGCTGCTGGCCAGCGAGATGCAGGGCAAGCGCCTGCTGCTCGTCGATGACAACGCCGCTGCCCGCGAGGTGCTGGGCGACATGACCCGCCGCATGGGCCTGGACGTCGAAGTCACCGACAGCGGCGAGCACGCCCTCAACCGCATGCGCGAGGCCCTGGCCGAGGGCAAGCCCCACCACATCCTGCTGTCCGACTGGAAGATGCCGGGCATGGACGGCATCACCTTCGCGCGCCACGCCCTGTCGATGCCGCCCGAGCACCGCCCCTGCGTGTTGCTGGTGACCGCCTTCGCCCGCGAAGAAGCCATGAAAGCCGCCGAAGGCGTGGGCCTGGCCGGCGTGCTCAACAAGCCCGTCACGCCCAGCACCCTGCTCGACACCTTCAGCCGCGTGCTGGGACAAAGCCTGCCGGCCGATGCCACCGAACCCAAGACGCAGGCCATGCTCAAGCAGGCGCAGCGCCAGCTGGCCGGCGCCCGCGTGCTGCTGGTGGAAGACCAGCCCCTGAACCAGGAGCTCGCCTGCGACCTACTGGAGCGCGCCGGTCTGTCGGTCGTCACCGCCTCCAACGGCCAGGAATGCCTGGACAAGCTCAGCGCCGAAGGCCCCTTCGACGGCGTGCTCATGGACTGCCAGATGCCCGTGATGGACGGCTACACCGCCACCGAGCGCATCCGCGCCCACGCCGACTGGAAAGAACTGCCCGTCATCGCCATGACCGCCAGCGCCATGGCCGCCGACCGCGAGCGGGTGCTCCAGTGCGGCATGAACGACCACATCACCAAGCCCCTGGACCTGGACCGCATGTTCGGCATCATGGCGCGCTGGATCACGCCGTCACGCCCCCTGCCCTCCGAAGGCACGGGCGTGGCGAGCCCCAGCGCCTCGCTGCAACTGGCCAGCCTGGACACCACCGACGGCCTCAACCGCTGCATGGGCAACCTCGACCTCTACCGCCGCCTGCTCAAGGGCTTTGCGCGCACCCAGCGCGACTTCGCCCAGCAAATGAACGCGGCGATGCCCACGGCGGGCCAGACCGACGGCGCCATCGCCCTGGTGCACACGCTCAAAGGCCTGGCGGGCAACATCGGCGCGCGCACGCTGCTGGAACGCACGACGGTGCTGGAAGCCGAACTGCGCAGCCCCACGACAGGCGACCAGGCCGCAACGCCCTCGGTGAAAGCCGCCCTCGACGCCACGCTGGCCGCCCTGGACGCCGTGCTCGCCGACATCGACCGCATGGGCCGGCCCAGCAGCGAGCCCGTGTGGGGCAACGGCCCTGACCAGGAGGTGCTGCAAAGCCACTGGGCCCACCTGGGCCGCCTGGTGGGCGACCAGGACGCCCAGGCGCGCGAACTGCTGCAGGAGCTGCTCGGCACCTGGCCCAGCCTGCGCCAGCACCCGCAGGTCACCGCGCTCAAGCAGGCCCTGGACCGCTACGACTTCGACAACGCCCGCGACGTGCTGGCGCAGGTGCAGGGCTGACGACCGGCCTGGCCGAGATCAGGCCAGGGTGTCCGGCACCGAGCCGCGCTCGTCGGCGTAGAGGTCCATGATGCGCAGGATCTCGAACTGCGCCAGGAAGAAGCAGTCCAGCAGCTCGGGGTCGAAGGCCTTGCCACGCTCCTCGGCCATGATGGCCAGCGACTGCGCGGCGCTCATCGGCGCCTTGTACGGGCGCCGGTTCATCAGCGCATCGAACACATCGGCGATCGCCACGATGCGCCCGAACACCGGGATCTGCTCGCCCTTCAAGCCCTGCGGATAGCCCTGGCCGTCCCAGCGCTCGTGGTGGGTCAGCGCGATGGTGCGCGCCGCCGACAGCAACTCGTTGTCGTGCTTGCCGATGATGTCGGCGCCGATCTGCGGGTGCAGGCGGATCTGGGCACGCTCCTCTTCGGTCAGCGGGCCCGGCTTGAGCAGGATGGTGTCGGGCACGCCGATCTTGCCCACATCGTGCAGCGCGGCCGTCTGGAACAGCAGCTGCACGGCCTCGGGGCCCATGCCGGCCTGCTGCGCGATCAGGCGCGAGATGTGGCTCATGCGCACCACGTGGTTGCCGGTCTCGTTGTCCTTGAACTCGGCGGCACGGCCCAGGCGGCGGATGATCTGCTGGCGCGTGGCCACCAGCTCCGAGGTGCGCTGCGCCACCATGCGCTCCAGCTCGCGGGCCTGGTCGTACAGCGCCAGGTGCGTGCGCACGCGGGCCTGCACCAGCGGCGGGCTGATCGGCTTGGTGATGTAGTCCACCGCGCCCAAGCTCAGGCCCAGGGACTCGTCCTCGATCGTGGTCATGGCCGTCACGAAGATGATGGGGATGCGGCGGCGGTCCGGGTTGGCCTTGATGCGGCGGCACACCTC
>CAIQIL010000310.1 GCA_903871865.1 uncultured Burkholderiales bacterium | reverse complement strand
GTTCGTGGGTGAGCCGCTGGCGGCGCCTTTCGCCCGTGATCCACGTGAGGCGCGTGAGCCTGTCCGGGAGCCGCCCGCCGATGTAAACCGCGAGCCACCGAAAGAGCCGGCCAAAGATGCGCCGAAAGATGCGCCGAAAGACCCGATGAAAGACCCGGCCAAGGACGTCCCCGGCGAATTGGCACGCAGCGAGATCCTGCGCGGCATGTCGATGAAGTGAGGGCTCAGCGCAGCCAGCCCCAGCGCAGCTGCTGCGCCATCCAGCCCTTGCGCAGCGGCGTCAGCAGGATGCGCTGGTGCAGCACCGTCTCGCCCGATGCGTGCACGGCATCTGCCAGGGCCAGCGAAGCGTGCGCCAGGTACACCAGCGGGCGCAGGGCGCGGCGCTCTGGCGAGGGCAGGGCATGGACTTCTGCCAGCGCCTGGCCCAAGGTGTCGCGCGCGCGTTGGTGCAGCGCGGCCAGCAACTGCGGCCAACCCGCAGGCATGGGCGTTTCCGGGCGGCTGAGCTGGTGGGCGCGCACGTCGTGGGCTTGCAGCCAGTCGATGCCCACCATCACCCAGCCCGCGCGGGCGTCCTGACCCAGCCGGGCCAGCATGTGGGCCTGCCGCAGGCCTTGGCCCAGGGTGCGTGCCGCTGCGATCGCCGCCTCGCTGCGCGCACCGAGCAGGTGGGCCGCCACCGCACAGGCGTTGCCCGTGGTTTGCAGGGCGTGGCGCTGCAGGCTCGCCTCGTCCATCCAGCGCGTTTGCTGCGTCAATTGCGTCAGGCCGTCCAGCTGTTGCTGCCACCAGGCCCAGGGCAGGGCGGCCGTGTCGTCGGCGGGCAGGGCCAGCCACTCGCGCATCAGCGGGTGGCGAGCGCGGCCTTGGGCCGCTTCGGCCAGTTCCTGTCGCCACCAGCCGAGTTTGGTCTCGGCCACGCCGGGGTCTTGAACGCTCAAGGGGATGCGGCTGACTTCGTGCCACCAGCGCAGCCACAACGCGAGGGCAGGGCGGCGCGGCGCAGGCACCAGGGCCAGGGCCAGGGCCAGGCTGCTGCCGGCCACCGGGACGTGGCCCCGTGCTTTCGCAGGGTGTTCCGGGTGATCGGGTTGGCCTGCGGGGCTGGGTGTGCCGCTGGGGTGGGACGAGGCTTGCGCAGACGGGGGCGAGGTGGGCATGGAGGGCGGTGGGTTCACGGGCAAGGGGTGACGCGGCAGGGCGCCAAGACGACATTGTCTCAACAGACGAATTGACAGATGGGCGACAGCCTGCCTACATTACTGACCCGCGGGTCAGTGAACAAGGCCCTCACCCACCCGCCGACAACAATGAACACACTGCGCTGGCCCCCGGTTTCCCTGATCTTGTCCCTGGTCGCTGCCTCGATGCTGGTGGCTTGCAGCAAGCCTGCCGAGGCGCCCCCTGTGGTGCGCTCGGTGCGCACGCTGGTGCTGGCCGAATCGGGCGGCGCCCTGAGCCGCGAGTTTGCCGCAGAGGTGCGCGCACGGACGGAGTCCCGCCTCGGTTTCCGCGTCGGCGGCAAGGTGACGCGCCGCTTGGTGGAGCTCGGCCAGCACGTGCAGGCCGGCCAAGCCCTGGTGCAACTGGACCCGCAAGACCTCAAACTCGGTGAAGACGTCGCCCGCGCAGGCTTGGCCACGGCCGAAGCGCAGGCCGCCCAGGCGGTGGCCGACCTGCGTCGCTTCAAGGAATTGCGCGCCCAGGGCTTCATCAGCGAGGCTGAACTGGAGCGCCACAGCACCAACGAGCGCGCCGCCCAGGCTGCCCTGCGCCAAGCCCGCGCTCAAACAGGCGTGCAGGCCAACCAGGCCAGCTATGCCGTGCTGACAGCCACCGCCGCTGGTGTCATCACCGCGGTCGATGTCGAGCCCGGCCAGGTCGTGGCCGCAGGTCAGCCCGTGCTCACCCTGGCCCACGATGGCGCCCGCGACGTCGTGTTCTCCGTGCCGGAAGACCTCGGCGCCGTGGTGCGACCGCTGGCCGGCAAGCCGGGGGCTGTGCAGGTGCGCCGCTGGGGCGCCGCCGACTGGCTGAACGCCACCGTGCGCGAAGTCGCCGCGGCCACCGACCCGGTCACCCGCACCTACCTGGCCAAGGCCGATGTGTCCGGCGCGGCCTTCGCCGCCTTCGAGCTGGGCCAGACGGCGTCCGTGCAGATGCGCGTGCCCACCCGCGTGGCCGTGGGCCTGCAGCTGCCGCTGCCCGCGGTGGTGGAGCGCGACGGCAAGTCCGTGGTCTGGGTGCTCGACCCCGGCAGCATGACCGTCCAGCCTCAGGCCGTTGTCACGGCCGATGTGCTGGGCAACGTCGTGCTGATCGCCCGCGGGCTGAAGGCCGGCCAGGAAGTGGTCACGGCCGGGGCCCACGTGCTGCAGCCAGGGCAGAAAGTCCGCCGCTTCCAGGAAGCCGCCGTCGCAGCGTCCGCCCCCCGTTCCTGATCCCGTTCGCGGATCTCCACCCGATCACGTCAGGAGCAGGCGGTGCACAACCCCGACCCCCGTTCGCCATCCGATGAGGCGTCATCGCCTCGCGCGAAGCACTTCAACATCTCCCGCTGGGCCCTGGAGCACCCCGCGCTGACGCGCTACCTGATGGTGGTGCTGATGCTGTTGGGCGTGGCGTCTTATTTCCAGCTGGGCCAGGACGAGGACCCGCCTTTCGCCTTCCGCGTGATGGTCGTGCGTGCCTATTGGCCCGGCACCACGGCGCAGGAGATGGCCGAGCAGGTCACCGACAAGATCGAGCGCACCTTGCAGGAGGTGCCCAACGCCGACCGCATCCAGTCCTACACCAAGCCCGGCGAGTCCTTCTCGCTGATGGTGGTCAAAGACTACTCGGCCCCGAAGGACATCCCCAACCTCTGGTACCAGGTGCGCAAGAAGATCGGCGACATGCGCGCCACCTTGCCGCAGGGCGTGATCGGGCCCTTCTTCAACGACGAGTTCGGCGATGTGTACGGCTCCATCTACGCCTTGTCGGCCGATGGCTTCAGCGAGGAAGAGCTGCGCCAGTTCGCCGAGAAGACGCGCTCCGACATGCTGCGCGTGCCCG
>CAIQIL010000309.1 GCA_903871865.1 uncultured Burkholderiales bacterium | reverse complement strand
TCAGCATGAAGCAGCCGGTGCCGTAGGTGTTCTTGGCCAGCCCGGCGTCGAAGCCCGCCTGGCCGAACAGCGCGGCCTGCTGGTCGCCGGCCATGCCGCCGATCGGGATGCTGCGCGGGAGGGCGCCCAGGCCGGCGGGCACACCACCGCTGCCACCATCGCCATCGCCCCACACCTCGGCCCAGGCCTCGCCGAAGATGTGGCTGGACGGGCGCACCTGCGGCAGCACGCTGCGTGGGACCTGCATGAGCGCGAGCAGCTCGTCGTCCCAGTCACCGGTGTGGATGTTGAAGAGCATGGTGCGCGAGGCGTTGCTCACGTCGGTGGCGTGCACGCGCCCGCCGGTGAGCTGCCACAGCAGCCAGCTGTCCACGGTGCCGAAGGCCAGCTCGCCGCGTTCGGCCGCTGCGCGTGCGCCCTCGACATGGTCGAGCAGCCATTGCAGCTTGCTGCCAGAGAAATAGGCGTCGATGACCAGGCCGGTCTTGGCGCGCACCGTGGCCTCCAGGCCTTGCTCGCGCCAGCGGGCGCATTGCGCCTCGGTGCGGCGGTCCTGCCAGACGATGGCGCGGGCCAGGGGCTGGCCGGTGTCGCGGCGCCACAGCACGGTGGTTTCGCGCTGGTTGGTCACGCCGATGGCGCGCAGCTCGGCCAGCGAGCGGCCTTCGCGGGCCAGGGCGGTGGCGGCTTGCTGCAGGGCCTGGCGGGCGGTGTCGCGCTGGGTGTGCCACAGCGTCAGCGGGTCGTGCTCGACCCAGCCGGGTTGCGGGTAGTGCTGCGGGATCTCTTGCTGCGCGCTGGCGACGATGTGGCCTTGCGCGTCGAAGACGATGCTGCGCGAGCTGGAGGTGCCCTGGTCGAGGGCAAGGATCAGGGCCATGGCGGGCTCCTTGGCAGGGCGGAGATCAGGGCGCGATGGTCACGGCGCGATGGTCAGCGCGATGTCCCATTCCTGCAGCAGCTTGGGGAAGGGCGCAGGCGGCAGGGCTTGCGTGAAGACGCGTTTGCAATCGCGCAGGTGGGCCACCTGGGCCAGGCCGGGCTGGCCGAACTTGCTGACGTCGGCCACCAGCCAGCTTTCGCGGGCCTGCGCCACCATGGCCTGGGTGACGGCCTGCTCGCGCAGGTCCCGGTCGCGCAGGCTGCCGTCGGGGTCGATGCCCAGGGTGCCCAGCAAGGCGATGTCCACCTTGAACTGCTGCAGGTACTCCACGGTGCTGTCGCCTTCCATGGCGCTGTCGCGGTTGCGCAGCATGCCGCCGGCCACGTGCACCTTGCACTGGGTGTGCTCGCTGAGCAGGCTGGCCACGTGCAGGTTGTGCGTCACCACCGTCAGGCCCGGTTTGTGGACGAGTTCGCGCGCCACGGCCTCGACCGTCGTGCCGATGCCCAGCATCAGCGTGCTGCCTTCGGGGATGGCCGCCGCCACCGAGCGGGCGATGCGCGCCTTGGCGTCGGCGTACAGGGCCTGGCGCTCTTTCCAGGCGCCCGCGCTGGGGGCCTCGCGCGGCAGGCTGACGCCGCCGTGGAAGCGCGTCAGCAGGCCGGCTTCGGCCAGGCGCTGGACGTCGCGGCGCACGGTCTGCATCGTCACGTCCAGGCGCTGGGCCAGGCGTTCGACCGAGACGGCGCCCCGCGTCTTGACCTCGTCGAGCAAGGCCTGTTGGCGGGGGTTGGGGCTCCAGGTGGTGGCAAGGGACATGGCGTGCGGGCGGTGCGTGCGGGCTGGGGATGACCGCATCGACCCAGCAGCCTATCCGAAAAATATCCAACACAAAAGAAGGGAAGCGCGCATCTTCATGCCCCGGGATTGCACGCATCGCGCCACAGACTGGCGCAAAACGCACAAGACCGCCGCCGGTGCCCGGGCACAATGGCGCCGCAAGCCTTGCAGGAGATGCCTTTGCCCCTCGACCCCGACCACGTGACGCCCGACCACGTGCGCCCCGATGCCCCGGCGACGCCTGTGCCGCCCGCGCCGGTGGACCACCACTGCGACGTGCTCGTGGTGGGCGGCGGCATCAACGGCGTGGGCATCGCGCGGGACCTGGCGGGCCGCGGCTGGAGCGTGGTGCTGTGCGAGCAGGACGACCTGGCCAGCCACACCTCGTCGGCGTCCACCAAGCTCATCCACGGCGGTTTGCGCTACCTGGAGCACCGCGAGTTCGGCCTGGTGCGCAAGGCCCTGCAGGAGCGCGAAGTGCTGCTGCGCAGCGCCCCGCACGTGATGTGGCCGCTGCGTTTCGTGCTGCCGCACGACGCGTCCATGCGCCCGGCCTGGATGATCCGCCTGGGCCTGTGGCTCTACGACCACCTGGCGCGGCGCGAATTCCTGCCCGGCAGCCACGCGGTGTCCTTGCGTGACAGCCCTTATGGCGAGCCTTTGAAGCCGGGTTGGACGCAAGGCTTCGTCTACTCCGATGGCTGGGTCGATGACGCCCGCCTGGTGGCGCTGTGCGCGCTCGACGCCGCCGAACGCGGCGCCCAGGTGCTGACGCGGACCCGCGCCGACAGCATCCGGCCCGATGGCGGCTGCTGGCGCATCGACCTGAGCCGCCGCGACGCCGCCACGGGCCAGGAAACCCGCCGCGTGGCGGTGCGCGCCCGGGCCGTGGTCAATGCCGCCGGCCCCTGGGCCGAGCACCTGCTGCGCGAGGTCATGGCCGTGCCGCCGACGCCTGCTGGCAAGGCGTCGCGGACGCATGGCGCGCCCAGCGGTTCAACCAGTGGCTCATTGCGCCTGGTCAAGGGCAGCCACATCGTCGTGCCCAAGCTCTTCACGCACGACCACGCCTACATCTTCCAGGGCCAGGACCGCCGCATCATCTTCGCCATCCCCTACGAGCGCGACTTCACCCTCATCGGCACCACCGACGTCGAATTCCGCGGCGACCCCGCCCACGTCGCCATCGACGAAGACGAAACCGCCTACCTCTGCCGCGAACTGGGCCGCTACCTGCGCCGGGCCATTGCGCCGTCCGACGTGGTGTGGTCGTATGCCGGCGTGCGGCCCTTGCTGGAGGATGCCCATG
>CAIQIL010000308.1 GCA_903871865.1 uncultured Burkholderiales bacterium | reverse complement strand
TCCGTGCAGAGACCCTGCGCTACGGCCACTACTCGATGGCGGGTGAGTTCGTCTATGACCACCCCTTCCAGTGGGGTTCCAAGCGCACCGGTCCCGACCTGCAGCGTGTGGGCGGCAAGTACTCCGACGAATGGCACCGTGCCCACCTGAACAACCCGCGTGACGTGGTGCCCGAGTCGAACATGCCTGCCTACCCCTGGCTGCTGGCCAGCAAGGTGGACGGCGCGACCATCGGCGCGCACATGGAAGCCCTGCGCAAGGTCGGCGTGCCCTACACGGATGCCGAGATCAAGGCCGCTGGCGAAGAGGTCAAGGACAAGACCGAAATCGAGGCCGTGATCGCTTACCTGCAGGTGCTTGGCACCGCCGTGAAATAAGGAGTGGCGCACATGGACATGATCTTGGTGAGAAGCATCTTCACATTGGTGTGTCTGTGCGTTTTCGTGGGCATCGTTGCTTGGGTGTTCAAGCGCGGCAACAAAGCTCAGTTTGAAGAGGCAGGTCGTCTGCCTCTTTCAGAAGATTGACTGGAGGCTCAGACATGAGCGACTTCATTAACAGTGGCTGGTCGTGGTACGTCGTCGCGATCGTGGTGTTCGGCCTGGTGTACTGCGCACTCGTGTTGATCGGTGCGGCCAAGCACAAGGTCGTCTATGACGCACAAGGCAATGTGGACAAGACCACGGGGCACGTCTGGGACTCGGACCTGCGCGAGTTGAACAACCCGCTGCCGCGCTGGTGGCTGTTCCTGTTCATCATCACCCTGGTGTTCGCGGGCGCCTACCTCAGCCTGTACCCGGGCCTGGGCAACAACCCCGGCAAGCTGGGCTGGTCCTCCAAGGGCCAGCTGGAAGCCGAGATGGCCAAGGCCAAGCTGGAGCAGGACAAGATCTTCGCCAAATTCAAGAACGCGTCGGTGGAAGACCTCTCCCGCGACCCGCAGGCCCATGACATTGGCCAGCGCCTGTTCCTGAACAACTGCGCGGCTTGCCACGGCTCTGATGCGAAGGGAGCCAAGGGCTTCCCGAACCTGACCGACAACGACTGGATCCACGGCGGCTCGCCCGACAAGATCATCGAGACCATCACCCTGGGTCGTCGCGGTCAGATGCCGGTCATGGCACCCGCTGTGGGCAGCCCAGAAGAAGTTCGCCAGGTCGCGAACTACGTGCTGAGCTTGTCAGGCTCGGGCCACAACTCCATCCTGGCTGAACTGGGCAAGGCCAAGTTCAAGCAGGTGTGTGCGGCCTGCCACGGCGCTGACGGCAAGGGCAACCAAGCCATCGGTGCGCCCAACCTGAGCGACAAAATCTGGCTGCATGGCTGGGGCGAAGAGGCCATCGTCAACATGGTCAACCACGGCAAGGTCAACATCATGCCGGCCCAGAATGCACGCCTGTCGGACGACCAAATCCGCCTGGTGGCTTCCTATGTGTGGGGCTTGTCCCACGCCACCAAAACGGCAGCGGCCCAGTGATTTCGGGCCACTGACCGTGCACTCTGCATCGGCCTGCTTCGGCAGGTTGATGCTGATCAAAATTGAGCCGATACTCGGACTGCGGCAGGTGAGGGCGTGATACCTTAAGGGGTATCCGGCCTGCCTGCCGCAAGTCCATCCAGAACACCATGAGCGACCCCACCCCCCCCAGCAATGCCCCCCAGCGGGTCATCCCCATCCAGGCCGTCGGCGTGCGGGAAGAGGTGGTGTCGCTGTACCAAAAGGGCGAAAAGATCTACGCCCGCGAGGTCAAGGGTTGGTTCACCAAATGGCGCTGGGTGTTCGTGTGGCTCACGCAAATCGTGTTCTACCTGTCCCCGTGGTTGCAGTGGCACGACCGCCAGGCCATCCTCTTTGACCTCACCACGCGGCGCTTTTACCTCTTCAACTTGGTCCTGTACCCGCAGGACTTCATCTACCTCACTGCGCTGCTGGTGATTTCGGCGTACGGCCTCTTCCTGTTCACCGCGGTGGCGGGGCGCTTGTGGTGCGGCTTCGCCTGTCCGCAATCGGTCTACACCGAGATGTTCATGTGGATGGAACGCAAGATCGAAGGCGATCGCACCCGGCGCATGAAGCTGGACAAATCGCCCTGGAGCCTGGAAAAGCTCGCGCGCAAAACCGCCAAGCAAGTCGCCTGGATTTCCGTGGCGCTGTGGACGGGCTACACCTTCGTGGGCTACTTCACGCCCATCCGCGTGCTGGCCGACGAGGTGCTCACCCTGAGCATGGGCCCCTGGGAAATCTTCTGGGTGTTCTTCTACGGCTTCGCCACCTATGGCAACGCAGGCTACATGCGCGAGCAGGTCTGCAAGTACATGTGCCCGTATGCGCGCTTCCAGAGCGCCATGTTCGACCGCGACACGCTCATCATCAGCTACGACACCAAGCGCGGTGAGCCCCGTGGCTCCCGCAAGCGCGGCACCGATGCGCAAGGCCTGGGGCAGGGCGATTGCATCGACTGCACGCTGTGTGTGCAGGTCTGCCCGACCGGCATCGACATCCGCAAAGGGCTGCAGTACGAGTGCATCGGCTGCGCCGCGTGCATCGACGTCTGCGACTCCGTCATGGACAAGGTGGGCTCACCGCGCGGCTTGATCCGCTACGCGACGCAAAACAGCATGGAAAACGGCTGGGGTCGCCGTGAGATGTGGGCCCGCGTGACGCGGCCCCGCGTGCTGCTGTACACCGGCATCTTGGTGGCCATCGTTGTGGCTTTCCTGGTCAGCCTCTACAGCCGCCCGCCGTTCCGCGTGGACATCCTGCGTGACCGCGGCGCGCTCGCCCGTGTCGTGGACGATGGCTTTGTCGAGAACGTCTACCGCATCCAGATCATGAACGCCAGCGAAGCCACGCAGCGCTACCGACTGGGTGTGGAGCAGCTCAGCCAGGCCGTGGTGGACGCCGGGCGCGACATCGAACTCGGCCCGGCTGAAGCGCGCTGGGTGCCCGTGGCGGTGCGCGTGCCGCCCGAGGTGGCTGCGCGCATGGGCTCCGGGGCGCATGGCATCACGCTCTTCGTCGAGCAACTGCGCCGCGGCGACCAGGCCCAGGTTGATGTGCGCGAACCCACCACCTTCATGGTGCCCCGCTGACACCCATTCTTTGATGGCCCATCGGGCCCCACGTCAGCATTTTGCAAGGATGTTCCCATGAGCAACGCTCCGACCCAGCAGCCTGAAAACACCCCGTGGTGGCGCCTGCCCATCGTCTGGATGGTGATTGCCGGCCCAGCCATCGTGGTGGTGGCCTCCATCACCACAGCAGGCATCGCGATCAAGCACGTGGACCCGGTGCTGGACACCTCCAAAGGCCAGGTCAAAGGCGTGATCGACATGCCGGCCATCCAGGCGCGCAACCATGCCGCTAATGCCGATGCGCGTGCGCCCGCCGACAAGTGAGCTGAACGCTTGGGGCTAGCCCTTGATTCAGGGGTAAGTCCTCGTTGAGATGCGGTGACTCAGGCACAACATCCAAGGTGTGCACCTCGGATGCAAGGAGAACCGCATGTCACGTCGCACGCTGCACGTCGCACAAATCCTCTGGCCCGCCTTCTTCATGGCGGGTGTGCTGGAAATGGTGGTGTTTTCTGTCCTCGATCCCAGCCTGATCCACATCGGCGCCTGGGAGCCCGACGCACGCACCGTTTACAGCGTGGCTTTCCTGGTGTTCTGGGGGGTGTTGTCGCTCTCAGGGGCGCTCAGCCACCTGATGATGCGCGATGACGCCCACGGCACGCGCCACGCCCTGGCACAAGGCTTGGTGGCAAGGCGCCACCGCAGGCAGTCTCGCCAAAGCGGGGGCATCCCGCCCCAGCACTCGCACCAGCACTCGCACCAGCACTCGCACCAGCACTGAACCCGAGGTCAGCAGCGCACGCTGTTGACCAGTGCCTTCAGCCCGGGCTCGTCCGTGATGCGGATGTCGCGCTGCTTCACTTCCAGCAAACCTTCGTCCTGGAATTTGGAGTAGGTGCGGCTGACGGTTTCCAGCTTCAAGCCGAGGTAGCTGCCGATTTCTTCGCGGGTCATGCGCAGCACCAAGGCCGAGGCCGAGAAGCCGCGTGCATGCAGGCGTTGCGTCAGGTTCAGCAGGAAGGCGGCCAGGCGCTCTTCGGCGCGCATGCTGCCCAGCAGCAGCATCACGCCATGGTCGCGCACGATCTCGCGGCTCATGATCTTGTGGAACTGGTGCTGCAAGTCGGAGAACTCGCGCGAAAGCTCTTCCAGTTGGCTGTAGGGGATCACGCAGACCTGCGAGTCTTCCAGGGCGATCGCGTCGCAGGCGTGACGGTCGGTGCTGATGCCGTCCAGGCCCAGCAACTCGCCTGCCATCTGGAAGCCGGTGACCTGGTCGCGGCCGTCTTCGGACGAGATGCGCGTCTTGAAGAAGCCCGTGCGCACGGCATACACCGACTTGAACGAATCGCCCGTGTGGAAGAGGGCGTCGCCGCGCTTGACCGACTTGCGCGCACCCACCAGCGTGTCCAGCTGCGTCAGTTGAGGCTGGCTCAGGCCCACAGGCAGGCACAGCTCGCGCAGGTTGCAGCTGGAGCAGGCCACCTTGAAGGCGTCGATCTTCATGGGGATGGGTTCGCGGCGCTCGCTGGCAGGGCGGCGCAGGGCGTCTTGCGGAGCGGTGTCGGACGTGGGGGCGTTGGGATTCAGCATGCGCAACCTCAAAAGATGGTTCATTGTTGCCGGATTCCGGCGCGCGCCCTTGAGGCAGATCAACACTGGGAAACATGAGTTTGGCACAGTCTGCCCAATGAGTGAACCAGCCCTCGGCGTCTCGCCAGCATCATCCCGTCCCGCGGCTCCGATCGTGTCGCGCGAGTTGCTTTCGCGGCTGGACGTCAGCGGGCCGCGCTACACCTCCTACCCCACGGCCGACAGGTTCGTCGAGGCGTTTGGCGCCGAGCAGTACCAGCAGGCGCTGCAGCAGCGCGGGCATGGCGTGGGCGCACTCACGGGCGGTGCCAGCGCGTTGTCTGTCTATGTGCACATCCCGTTTTGCGAGTCGGTTTGCTACTACTGTGCCTGCAACAAGGTCATCACGAAACACCACGAACGGGCGGTCGAGTACCTCGATGCTTTGCGCATGGAAATCGACTTGGTCTGCGCCCAGTTGGGGCGCGGCCAGACGCTGTCGCAGCTGCACTTCGGAGGCGGCACGCCGACCTTCCTGACCGACGACCAATTGGAAGGGCTGCTGGGCACCCTGCAAACGGCCTTTCGTTTCGTGCCAGGCGGTGAGTACGCCATCGAAATCGACCCGCGCACGGTCAGTGCCGAGCGCCTGCATCGGCTGGCAGCCATGGGCTTCAACCGCTTGAGTTTCGGTGTCCAGGACTTCGACCCGCAGGTGCAGCAGGCGGTTCACCGTGTGCAGCCGCGCGAGCAGGTGGCTGCCCTGGTGGACAGCGCCCGTGCGGAGGGGTTCGAGTCCCTCAACATGGACCTGATCTACGGCCTGCCCAAGCAGACCCTGACGAGTTTCCAGACGACCTTGTCGCAGGTGGCCGAGCTGAAGCCGGACCGCATCGCCCTGTACGCCTACGCGCACCTGCCGCAGCGCTTCAAGCCGCAGCGCCGCATCGACAGCAGCGCTTTGCCCGCGCCCGATGACAAGGTCGCCATGCTGGCCATGGCCATCGACACCTTTTCCGCGGCGGGCTACGACTACATCGGCATGGACCACTTCGCCCTGCGCCACGACAGCCTCGCGGTGGCCAAGCGGCAGGGGCGCTTGCACCGCAACTTCCAGGGCTACAGCACCCACCCCGACTGCGACATCATCGGCCTGGGGGTGTCGGCCATTGGCCGTGTGGGCGCGCACTACAGCCAGAACGCCAAGACGCTGGACGACTACTACGACGCCTTGCGCCGCGGGCAATTGCCCATCGTTCGGGGCCTGACCCTCACGCGGGATGACTTGGTGCGCCGCGCCGTCATCATGGCCATCATGTGCCAGGGGCGCGTGGATTTCGAGTCCATCGAGTTGGCTTACCTGGTCGATTTCCGGCAATACTTTGCGTCGGAAATGCGCCTGCTGGAGCCGCTCGTCGAGTCGGGGCTGGTGCAGATGGAGTCGGATGGCATCCGCGTCACGCCCTTGGGCTGGCATTTCGTGCGCGCCATTGCCATGCCGTTTGACCGACATCTCCAGGCAGACAAAACGGCCGAGCGCTTTTCCCGCATCATCTGAAGCGTTCGTCGTCGTTCTTGCCGCCCTCCTGACCCGAGGGCGTTCCCGCTCATGTTGACCGGTCTTTTGCTCACCGCTTTCCTGATGGGACTGGGCGGCATCCCCCACTGCACCGCGATGTGCGGTGCCGCCTGCGCAGTGGCCTTCCCGCGCGGCTTGCCTGTGACCGCGTGGCTGGGTCGCTTGCTGGGCTATGCCGCTTTGGGCGGCGTGGCGGCGGTGAGCGCGGGCGTGGTGTCCCGGTGGGGGCGCGAGGTCGCCATGCTCAAGCCTTTGTGGGTCATGGCGCAGGTCGCTGTCGTGGTCCTGGGCATGCACCTCTTGATTCGCGGCCGCATGCCTGCTTGGTTGGACGGGGCTGGACGCGCTGCTTACGATGGCTGGCGCACCCGCATGGCGGCATGGCCGGCTGCGCTGCCGCCGTTCTGGCGTGGCCTGTGGCAGACGGCCTGGCCGCTGCTGGGCGGCCTGAGCTGGGCCTTGTTGCCGTGCGGTTTGCTGTACGCGGCACTGATGGTCGCGGCCTTGGCGCCCGATGCATGGGGCGGGTCGCTGGTCATGCTGGCCTTCGGTGTGCCCAGCTCCATCGGCGTGTGGGCAGCACCCTGGGTCGTGCGCCAATGGACGGCGTGGCGTCGGCATGCGGATGGCGCGTCTGCGGTCGCTCCGGCGGTTTGCGCCACCAGCGTGACCACCGGCGCGGCCGTCCGCACGGCCACAGGCACTGCCACGGTGCCCGTGATCTGGATGAGGCCTGTTGGCGAGCCCTCTCGTTCGCAGCCGCAGCCGTCAGTCTCCGGGGCTGCAGCGCTGCGCCCTGGCGAGCCCCTGGTCGACCCCCGATGGGCCGTGCGCGCTTCGGGCCTGAGCCTGGCCGTCATGGGGATGTGGTCGGTGTGGCACCAACTGATCGCGCAGTGGCAGGCCTGGTGTGCCTGAAATGCGCCACATCCACGGCGGAATCGGGGCGAAATGACCACGCATTGCGGCAATCCCTGACCCTTGCCGTGCCCCTGATTCGGGGGCTCGCGTAGAATGAAGTCACCTTGCCGACATCCATGGCAATGTTTTCTCGGACACGCCAAACGCGGAGACCACACACATGTACCAGCACATCAAGGTGCCCGAAGGTGGGCAGAAGATCACGGTCAACCCGGACTTCTCCCTCAACGTTCCCAACAACCCCATCATTCCCTACATCGAGGGTGACGGCACCGGTTTCGACATCACGCCCGTGATGATCAAGGTGGTCGATGCGGCGGTTGCCAAGTCCGATGGCGGTCAGCGCCAGATCCACTGGATGGAAATCTACGCCGGTGAGAAGTCCACCCGCGTGTATGGCCCCGATGTCTGGCTGCCCGAAGAGACGCTGCAAGTCCTCAAGGACTACGTGGTCTCGATCAAGGGCCCGCTGACCACGCCCGTGGGCGGTGGCATCCGTTCGCTGAACGTGGCCCTGCGCCAGGAACTCGACCTCTACGTCTGTCTGCGCCCTGTGACCTACTTCAAGGGCGTGCCTTCGCCCGTGAAGGAGCCCCAGAAGATCGACATGGTCATCTTCCGCGAGAACTCGGAAGACATCTACGCCGGCATCGAGTTCGAGGCGCAAAGCGAGAAGGCCAAGCGCCTGATCAAGATCCTGCCAGAGGACTTCGGCGTCAAGAAGATTCGTTTCC
>CAIQIL010000307.1 GCA_903871865.1 uncultured Burkholderiales bacterium | reverse complement strand
GCCGAACGCAAAAGCCGTCGGCCACAGGAAGTAGCCGTACCACAGCGGGTACTCCAGCAGGCTGTGGAAGCCGGCGATGGCCACCATCACGGCACAGGCGCCCACCGTGTGGTGGCGCAAGGCCGAGCCCTGCTCGGTGCCCGCGCGCCACGGCCGCACCAACAGCCAGAACGCCCAGCTGCACAAGCCCGTCATGAGCAGGGCCAGCGGCACACCGAACTCCACCGCCCACTGCAGCAAAAGGTTGTGCGTGTGGTCGAAGAAGGCCACGGGCCGGGTGGGGAAGGGCGTCATCGACCAGGCGAAATTGAAGCGGCCGTAGCCCACGCCCAGCCAGGGTTGCTGGCGGATCAGTTCCAGCACATTGGCCCAGATCTTGAAGCGCGAGCTGGAAATGTCGCTGCCATCGTGCAGGCGCGCTTCCGCCGCGAAGGCCACCGAGCTGTCCGCGTGCGACCACAGCCACATCCCACCCCAAGCCAGGCCGTAGATGGCGGGCGCGCCGATCAGTGTCCAGCGCAGGCTGCGCGGCAACTGGCGGTCCAGGCAGCCCCACAGCGTCAGGAAGGCCATGCCGACCATGCCGGTGCGCGATGCGGTCAGCACGATGCCCACGATGAAACCGACCACGCCGAGCGCAGCCAGGCGCTCGTTCAGCCGGCCTTGCGCGCCCAGCCAGGCCGCAGCGGCGCAGGCGAACACCAGCACGGTGCTGAGGTGGTTGGGCTGACGCAGGTTGGCCACGGCGCGCCCGGCGATGGTGGGCACCGCAATGAACACGCCATCTGCCCAGGCCGGGTGGAAGACCTGCACCAGCGACAGCAGCAAGCCCACCGCCCCTGCCAGTGCCAGCCCGCCGAAGAACAGCATGGGCAGGGTGTCTGTGCCCGTGGCCGCGCTGCGGCCTGCGCGCCAGCCGCCGTGCAGCGCCAGCAGGGCCCCCAGTGCCAGGCCTCCGCCCATCAGGCACAGCCCCAGCGGCACCGGCGAAGCCACGCCCGCCCACAAGGCTTGTGCGGCCTGCACCAGCAGCACGACGCTCATGGCGATCAGCCCTGAGCGCCCCGGGCCGTGCTGGGCGCGGGAGGCGGTGGTGGCTGTGCCGTGCACGCCCAGCCAGGCCAGCCACAGGCCCCAGCCCAGGGCCGCGAGGGCCTGGTTGTAGAAGGTCACGGACGGTGGATCGTGCGCGGCGATCAGGGTGGGGCCCAGCAGCGCCAGGATGGCCAGGGCCCAGCCGGTTTGCAGGGATTCAGGACGGATCGGGTTCATGGGGTGACATTGTCAGGCCTGCGTCGGGGTCTTCCCGAGGGCCTTACCGCGGCTGTTTCAGGCGCCCTGCGCGCAAAGCGCACGCTTGACCGACATCCGCTGGAATCTGGATACAAATACTGATGTCATGGGCTTGTCACAGAGCCCGGAGAGGCGCACACTGAATTCCCGGTTGATGCATCAGTGGCCTCTTTTCTGCCCGTGCTTTCACAGCCTTGCAGATGAGACCCAGGACGACATCTGACGCCCTTGGGCGGCCACCGCACCTTCCGGTTTGTACGAAGTGTGTGCAACGTTTCTGCTCTCGAAAGGAGGCAGTATGAATGTGACGATCAGTGGCCACCATCTCGAAGTTACCCCTTCGCTGCGTGAATACGTCCTAACCAAGTTGGACCGTGTTACCCGCCATTTCGATCAGGTCGTGGACATCACGGTGCTGCTCTCGGTGGAAAAGCAAAAGGAAAAGGAACGTCGTCAAAAGGCTGAAGTCAACGTGCATGTGAAGGGCAAGGACATTTTCGTGGAGACCGCGCATGAGGATCTCTACGCCGCCATTGATCAACTGATGGACAAGCTGGACCGCCAGGTTTGTCGCCACAAGGATCGCGTGCAGGACCACCACCATGACTCGCTGAAGCGCCAGGATTCCGCCTGGGACGCCGCGCAATGACGTTGCAGCGTGTCGCGCGCCGGCATTCCCGAGTGCCGGACATCCTCGGCGGACCCTGATTGCGGGTCGCCAGCGCAGGTAGACGCCGAGTTGACGGCCCTTCGGGGCCGTTTTTCATGGGCCATTCGAAGTTGTTTTCGGTGAAATTTGACCCATGCCGACAGACCGAATGGCTCACGCCGGGATTTCGATGCCAGCCCCCTTGCTGCGGTGCAGCACACAGTGCAGAATCCCCGGAAACGGGGTTACGCGAGGGTTCCACGAATCCGGCCGCATCCCTATAATCCGCCCTCTGCGCCAGTCCGGGCGGGCTGGCTTTTTTTCGTCTTCGGCCGTCGCTCACGTCTGATTTGCGTCTGAACCATGAACCGACTCTCCGCCATCCTTCCCGCCAGCCAGGTGCTGGTGGACGTGGACGCCAGCAGCAAAAAGCGCGTCTTCGAGCACGCAGGGTTGCTGTTCGAGAACCAGCACGCGATTGCCCGCGCCACGGTCACCGACAACCTGTTCGCCCGCGAACGCCTGGGCTCCACCGGCCTGGGCCATGGCGTGGCGATCCCGCACGGCCGCATCAAGGGCTTGAAGAACCCGCTGGCCGCGGTCATCCGCCTGAGCCAGCCCATCCCCTTCGACGCCCCTGATGAGGAAGCCGTCGGCCTGCTGATCTTCCTGCTGGTGCCCGAGGCGGCCACGCAGCGGCACCTGGAAATCCTCTCGGAAATCGCCGAGTTGCTGTCCGACCGAGAACTGCGCGAGCGGCTCAAGACCGAAGGCACGGCTGTCGACGTGCACGATCTGATCGAGCGCTGGCAGCCGCTGAAGTCCGTGGCCTGACGGTCGTGAACCGCCACCTGTGAACCGACGTTCGTGAGCCTCAAAGACCTCGCCATCATCAGCGCCGAAGCGCTGTTCGAAGCCAACCGCACCGCGCTGCGTTGGGAGTGGGTCGCCGGGCATGCCAACCCGGAGCGCCATTTCGACGAGGAAGCCGTGCAATCGGCGCAGTCGGCGGCCGATCTGGTTGGCTACCTGAACTACATCCACCCCTATCGGGTGCAGATCGTCGGTCGGCGCGAGTCGGCGTACTTCTCCAGCTCGACCCCGGAAGACCAGGAGCGTCGCATCCAGCGCATCAGATCGGAAGAGCACACG
>CAIQIL010000306.1 GCA_903871865.1 uncultured Burkholderiales bacterium | reverse complement strand
GCACCAGGAAAATCAGCACCGCCGACGGAATGATGCCGCGCAGGCATTTGGCCCACAGCGCCCAGCCGTTCAGAGTGCGCGCTGACTTGGGCACGCCTGGCACGTGTTCGGGTCTGAAGCGGCTGACCGCGAAGGTGTAGAGCGCGAAGATCGCGATCTGCAGGATCGACGGCCCCCAGGCGCCCTTGTACATGTCGCCCACCGGGCGGCCCAGTTGGTCGGCCAGCACCACCAGCACCAGCGAAGGCGGGATGAGCTGCGTGATCGTGCCAGAAGCCGCGATCACGCCCGTGGCGTAGCGCATGTCGTAGCCATAGCGCACCATGATGGGCAGCGAGATCACGCCCATGGCGATGACGCTGGCAGCCACCGTGCCAGTGATGGCACCCAGGATGGCTCCGACGATGATGACGGCGAAACCCAAGCCACCCGGCTTGCCGCCGAACAGCTGACCCGTGCCTTCCAGCAGGTCCTCGGCCAAGCCGCAGCGCTCCAGGATGGCGCCCATGAAGGTGAAGAAGGGGATGGACAGCAACAACTCGTTGGAGACGATGCCGAACAGGCGCAGGGGCAAATTGCCCATGAAGGCTTCGTTGAACAGCCCCTGCGACATCGCGTAGTAGCCGAAGCCCAGCCCCAGCCCCCCCAGGGTGAAGGCCACCGGGAAACCCAGCAGCATGGCCAGCACCAGCGAGCCGAACATGATCGGCGCGAGGTTGGAAATCTCCGTCACTGCAGCGGCCTTTCGTAATGGATGTCCAGCTCGGTGCGACCGCGCAGGAATTCGATGCGGCGCAAGAGCTCGGCCAGGCCCTGCAGGCCCAGCAAGGCAAACCCGATCGGCATGGCCGCCTTGATCGGCCAGCGGATGAGGCCGCCCGCGCTGGGCGAATGCTCCTGCTGCTGGAAGGACTCGACCACGAAAGGCCAGGACAGCCAGGCCACGATGCCGCACAGCGGCAGCAGCACCAGCAGGAGGCCGATGACGTCGATCCAGGCCTTGGTGCGCGGCGAACGACCGCCGTAAATCACGTCCACCCGCACATGCTCATTGAGCTTGAGCAACATGGGCGCGCCAGCGAACACGGCGATGCCGAAGAGGTACCACTGCACCTCCAGCCAGGCGTTGGAGCCGATGCCGAAGGCGTAGCGCAGCACGGCATTGCCTGCGCTGATCATGCAGGCGGCGAACAAGGCACAGGACGCCAGCACGCCAAACCAGCGCGACAGGGCGTCCACACAGCGGATGTAGGTCTGCATGGGCAGGAAGGCCTCAGTCGGCGTCGCCCAGCGCGATCGCCTGGCGGTACAGGTTGGTCGAGCGCGCACCACTGCGGCAGAACATCAGCAGCGGACGCGGCAAGGTCTGGAGCAGCTCGGCACAGCGCGCGATTTCTTCGGGCGACTGGAAACCGCCCTGCACTGGCAGATAGGCGTATTGCAAGCCCGCGGCCTGAGCCGCCGCCTCCACCGCAGCGCTGGTGGGCTGGTCGGGGCCGCCTTCCATGTCGGGGCGGTTGTTCAGCACGGCCTTGAAGCCTGCTTCGGCCGCCGCCGCCATGGCCTCCGGGGTCAACTGGGGTGCGACGTACACGTCTTCGGCAATGGCCTGGATCTGCACGGATTGGCTCATGGTGCGGTGCTTCGTTTCAAAAACGCCATCGTACGACGGCGAACTCAAGGTGCCAGTGCGGTTTTCACTGCCGCCGACACCAGGCCCATGTCAGCCTGGCCTGCCAGTCGCTGTTTGACCACACCCATGACCTTGCCCATGTCGCCAGGGCCCGAAGCGCCCAGCTCGACCACGATGGCCTTCACCGCCGCGTTCACCTCGTCGGCGCTCAGGCGCTGCGGCAAGTAGGCCTCCAGCACCACGATCTCGGACTTTTCCTTGTCGGCCAGGTCCTGGCGATTGCCAGCTTCGTACTGCTGGGCCGCGTCCTTGCGCTGCTTGATGAGTTTGTCCACGATGCCCACGATCATGCCGTCGTCCAGCGTGACGCGCTCATCGACTTCCTTTTGCTTCATCGCGGCCATCAGCATGCGGATGGTGCCCAGGCGCTCGGCGTCCTTGGCGCGCATGGCGGTCTTCATGTCGTCGGAGATGCGTTGTTGCAGGCTCATGGTGGGGTCCTTGTGCGGTGAAGGTGAAAAAGGCTCGCCAGAATGACAAAGACCCGCATGGGCGTCCCCGCGCGGGTCTGAGTGAGCAGGTCGTGCAGCCGGGGCTGCATCGACGCCGTCAAAAAGCGTTCAGATCAGGAGATCAGTACAGCTTCTTGGGCAGCTGCATGCTGCGCACGCGCTTGTAGTGGCGCTTGACGGCGGCTGCCTTCTTGCGCTTGCGCTCGGCGGTCGGCTTTTCGTAGAACTCGCGGGCGCGCAGGTCGGTCAGCAAGCCCAGCTTTTCGATGGTGCGCTTGAAACGGCGCAGAGCGACGTCGAAGGGTTCGTTTTCCTTGACACGGATGGTCGTCATCAGAGATTCGCTTTCAATGTGAATGCATTCATCGGACTGGCGGCATGGCCTCTCGGCGCGCTGTGATTTACCGAACTCAAGCTGAATTCGACCATCCGGTGGGCCCACCGGACGAATTCGAGCCTTTGACAGGCACCAACTCGATAGTGAATCCAACGCGCATCTCAAGAGGACTTCTTTGCAAACATGCAGCGAGCCCACCAATTAAGCCCGCGATTATATCCCGAAATTCACCGGGAAGCCACATTGGCGTGCGATGCCTTGTGCACGGGCCATTTTCGCCTCTTCGGCATCGCCAGGCAAGGCCGGCAGGCAAACCCCGGCCACGGTCGGCGATGCAGGCAGGCCGGACAGGGCCTCGCGCAAAGGCAGCAGCACGAAGGCGCGCTCGCCCATGCGCGGGTGCGGCAGGGTCAGCGTCGGGGTGTTCAGCAGCGCGTCACCGTGGCACAGCAGGTCGAGGTCCAGGGTGCGGGGGGCATTGCGGTAGAGGCGCTCGCGGCCGTGCGCCAGCTCCAGCGCTTGCAAGGCGCGCAGCAACTCGTGCGGGCCCAGAGAGGTGGCCAACACGGCCACGGCGTTGAGGTAGTTCGGGCCGCTGGCATCGACCGGCGCCGTTTCGTACACCGAGGACACGCTCGCCACCCGGGTGCCGGGCAGCGTGTGCACCGCGCTCAGGGCGGCGACCATGCTGGCCAGCACATCGCCCTGGTTGCCCCCCAGGCCGATGCAGGCCTGCCAACAGGGCACCGCCAGGAGCGCATGGGCCTCGGTGGCCCACGGCGCCAAAGGCTGGGTGGGCTGGGTGGGTTGGGTCAATCGGCGGTCCCGCCCGATGCCCCGTCAGAACCACCGCCCGAGCTCTCGCGGGCAGCGCCCTCGCCTGCCGGCTTGCGGCGGCGACGGCGGCGCTTGCGGGCGGGCGCGTCACCGCCGATGCCTGCTTCACCTGCGGCAGCCCCAGCGTCGTCACTGCCGAATTCAGCATCGCCGTCCTCGCTCAAGACAGGGGAGCTCGCGGCGTTGCCGCGGTTGCCTGTGGACGCCGAGCGCCCACCGCCCCTGCGGCCACCGCCTGCCGCGCCTTGCTGGCGGACTTCGTCGAGCATCTGGCGGCGCTCGGTGGCGTCGGCCAGGGAGAAGCTCTCCCACCAGATCGCCAGGGACGGCTCGGCCTCGCCCACCTGGCCACGCAGGCGCAGGAAGTCGAAGCCGGCGCGGAAACGCGGTTGCTCGACCAGGGTGGCCGGGCCGTTGCCGGTGCGGCGCTCGAAGCGCGGCTGCATGGTCCAGATTTCGCGCATGTCGGTGGCCAGCTTGCCGCGGCCGGAGATGTCGCCGATGCGCGCGTCGAACACCGCGTCGGTGGCCGATTGCAGCGCCGGGAAGTTCGGCTCGCCCTGGGCCACATTGCGCTCCCAGTGGGCCAGCACGTCGTGCCACAGCAGGCAGGCCAGCAAGAAGCTGGGCGCCACGGGCTTGCCCTCGGACACGCGGCGGTCGGTGTCGGCCAGGGCCAGTTGCACGAACTGCTCGCGGCCCGGGTGGCGGCGCGCCTCGTCGAACACGGCGTCCAGGATGGGGAAGACGCCGCGATCCAGGCCCTGCTTGCGCAGCTGCTCGATGGACGCACGCGCGTGGCCCGTCTGCAGCAGCTTGATCATTTCGTCGAACAGGCGCGACTGCGGCACATTGCTCAGCAGCTCGGACATCTCCTGCACAGGCTCGCGCGTTTTCGGCTCGATCTCGAACCCCAGCTTGGCAGCGAAGCGCACGACACGCACGATGCGCACCGGGTCTTCGCGGTAGCGCGTTTCGGGGTGGCCGATCATGCGCAGCACGCGCTTTTTCGCATCGCCGATGCCGCCGTGGTAGTCCACCACGATCTCCGTGCGGGGGTCGTAGTACATGGCGTTAACGGTGAAGTCGCGGCGCGCGGCGTCCTGATCCTGCGGGCCCCAGACGTTGTCGCGCAGCACGCGGCCGCTGGCGTCCACCACGTGGGACTTGTCGGCCAGCTCCTTGCGCGAGGTCTTCTCGTTGCCCGCGACCTGCTCGGCCGCATCGGCATCGAGGTAGGCGCGGAAGGTGGAGACCTCGATCACCTCGTGCTCGCGGCCACGGCCATAGACGACGTGGACGATGCGGAAGCGCCGCCCGATGATGAAGGCGCGGCGGAACAGGCCCTTGACCTGCTCGGGCGTGGCGTTGGTGGCGACGTCGAAATCCTTGGGGCGGTGCCCCAGGATGAGGTCGCGCACGGCACCGCCGACGATGTAGGCCTCGTAGCCGGCGTCCTGCAGCGTCTCGACGACCTTGCGGGCGCGCTCATCGACCAGCTTCGGGTCGATGCCGTGCTCGGAGGCGGGCACGTCCACGCGCTTGCCCACGGGGATGCGCGGCGGCTTGCCAGATTTCGGCGCGGCGTGCGCGTGGCCGGGCGCATGCGCCGCGTGGGGGGCGTGGGCCGTGCGCTTGGCAGCGGCCGGCTTGCCGAGGATCTTGTGAATCAGGCTTTTGATCATGCAAACAGTCGAAGGATGCGCCAGCCCCGTTCCTGGGCCACGGCTTCCAGCTCGGCGCTGGGGTTGGTGGCCACCGGGTGGGTGGCTTTCTCCAGCAAAGGCAGGTCGTTGGGGGAGTCGCTGTAAAAGCTCACGCGCTCGAACTGGCCCAGGTGGCGACCCTGGTCAGCCAGCCATTGTTCCACACGTGTGATCTTGCCGTCGCGGAAAGATGGCACCCCGTCGATCCGGCCGGTCACGCGGCCTTGCGCATCGCGCACCAGGCGCACGGCGATGAGGTCGTCGACATTGAAGGCCTGGGCGATGGGGCGGGTCACGAATTCGTTGGTGGCCGTGACGATGGCGAGCAGGTCGCCCTGGGCGCGGTGCTGCTCGACCAGCTCGATGGCCTGGGGCTGCATGGCCGGCAGGATCACCGCCGCCATGAAGGCCTGTTGCAGCGCCTTTTGGGCTTGCTCGTCCATCTGGCGCCAGACGCTGGTGGAGAAGGCGATGTAGTCGTCCAGCACCAGGGTGCCTTCGCGGTACTGCTGGTAGAAGTTGTCGTTGCGGCGGCGGTAATCGGCGGCATCGACCAGGCCCTGGCGGATGATGAACTCGCCGAACTCGTGGTCGGAGTCCAGCGGCAGCAGGGTGTGGTCGAGATCGAAGAGCGCGAGGTTCTGGGGTGCGGTCATGGCGGGAGGTTTCAAGCCGGCTCTGCAGCCAGCATTTCCTTGATCAAGGGCACGGTGACGACCCGGTGGGCCGACAGGGCGTAACGGTCCAGGCGGTCGAGCATGCCCATCAGGGAGCCCAAGTCGCGCTGGTGGCGGGTCAGCAGGTGTGCCAGCACATCTTCGCTCAAGGCCATGCCGCGGCGCTCGGCCTCCTGTTGCAAGGCGTGGCGCAGGCCGGCATCGTCCAGCGGCTGCAGCGCAAAACTCAGACCCCAGCCCAGGCGGGTGCGCAGGTCGTCGCGCACGGGCAGGTCCACCGAGGGTACCTGGCCGGCGGCAAAGATGAACAGCGGCGGGGCCTCGGCAGAAGCCGCAGCGGCCGATTCGATGAAGAGTTTGAAAGCCAGGTGCTGGGCCTCGGTGTCGAGGCGTTCGCAGTCGTCGATCAGCGCCAGGGTGGGCGACTCGGGCTGCGGCCCATCCCACATCTGGCAGGTCTGGGCATTGAGCCAGACCACACCGAAGCCCAGGGCCAGCGCACGCTCGACCATGGCCCTCAGCAAATGGGTTTTGCCCACGCCGGACGGCCCCCACAGGTAGAGCGGCGACAGCGCTCCGTCATGGGCTGGCCAGGCCTGTAGCCAAGCCAGGGCCTCGGCGTTGGCACCGGGCAGAAAGGCGTCGAGGTCGGGCACGGCTTCGTGGCCAAGGTCCAGCAAGAGCTGGCGCATGGCCGGGGCGCGCAAGGGCCTGAGGGATGCGCTCTGGGCGCTCTTGGCGATGTCGGCAATATCGGCTTGCAAGGTCATGCGTCCCTCACACCGACGTGAAAAACGCGCTGTCGCGGTAATGCTTCAGCAGGTGGCGGCCCAGCACGGTCACGCAAGCGGCACAGGGCAAGGCGATCAGGATGCCCCAGAAGCCCAACCACTGCCCGAACAGCATCAGGGCCAGGATGACGCCCAGCGGGTGCAGGCCGATGCGCTCGCCCACCAGGCGCGGCGTGAGCACGAAGCTTTCGATGACCTGCCCGATGCCATACACCAGGGCCACAGACACCAAGGGGTAGGAGACACCTGCCGCGCCAAACTGCAACAGGCCCGCCAGCAAGGCCAGCAAGAGACCGATGCCAAACCCCAGGTAGGGGATGCACACGGCCAGCCCGGTGAACACGCCGATCGGCAAGGCCAGGCGGAAGCCCGCCAGGCTCAGGCCCACGCTGTAATAGACCGCCAGGATCAGCATCACCAGCAACTGCCCGCGCAGGTACTGGCCCATCAGGGCGTCCATCTCGTCGCGCAAGGCGTGCACATGCAGGCGCCAGCGCGGCGGCAGGAGCGCATCGGCCTGGCCCATCAGCCGCGCCCAATCGAGCAGCCAATAGAACGCCAGCATGGGCACCAGCAGGGCCAGGCCGGCCAGCGTCATCAGGCCACTGCCCCCCGCCAGGACGGACTGCCACAGCGCGCTGCCCCAATCTGCGGCATGGGTTTGCAACAGGTTGGCCACCTCGGCCTTGAGCTCATCGACGCTGGTCGGCGGCTCCAGGCCGTATTGCTGCAAAGTGGGCACGACACCCTTCCACAGCGACACCAGCAGGTCGGGCAACTGCGCGCGCACCATGGGCACCAGCTGCGACACGATGGGCACCAGCAGCACCAGCAGCACCGACACCAGCAAGAGCAGCAAGGCCAGGCACAGGCCCACGGCCAGTGGGAGGGGCACGCGGGCACGCACCAGTCGCGCCACGGCAGGCTCCAGCACGTAGGCCAGCACCAGGCTGATCGCGAAGGGCAGCAGCACGGCCGCATGCCACCACACCGCAGCGGTGGCCAGGGCGGCCAGGAACCAGGGCAGGAGGGAGCGTGGAACGCGTGGGGGTGTCGCAGTCATGTCAGCCGCATTTTACGGGCCTTGGGCGGCCCGCCATCGGCATGTCGGCCCGGCAAGAGCCCACCCAGGGTTCGTCAGTTGGCGCCGTACACCGCCCGGCGCGCCGTGTCCAGCTGCCCTTCCAGCCAGGCTTGGTCCCGCTGGGACTCGGGCCGAGACTGGTACTCCAGCACGATGGCGGCCTCGCGGCGCTTGTACTCGGCCTGTTGGGCGGCCTCGCGGGCTTGCTGTGCGGCATCGGGCTGCGGGGCGGCGCTGGCCAGCACGGCCTGGACTTCCTCCAGGCGCACCTTGCGCTTGTCCTCGTTGGGCTCCAGGTCGGCCCACAGGGCAGAGGCCAGCATCAGGGCTTCGCCCATGGTCACCTCGCCCTGGCGCAGCCGCTCCGGCAACTGGTCCACCAGGGACGCGGCCAGTTGCTGGCGGCGCGCCAGATCGCTGGATTCGCGCAAGCTCTGCCATTGCTCGAAGCTTTTCTGGAAGCGCAGGTAAGCCACCACGCGCTTGAGCTCGGCCTCGGGCTTGGCCGTCTGGGCCATGGCGCTTTTGAGCGCCGCCCAGTCTTCCGGGGAGAAATCAGACGGCCGACCATCGGGCAAGACCGTCGGCGCGACCCAGGTGCTCACCGCGCCACTGGGACCGAACGGCACGCCCGAGGCTGCGCCCTCGCCCGCCTTCACCCTGACACCCTGTCCGGAGGCCGCGGCCTGCTCGCGCACATCGGCATCTGAGCGCGAAGACCACCACAGCCCTGCCAGCAGCACGGCGCTCAGGCCCAGTCCAGCCGCCCACCAGGCGCGGCGGCTGGAGAAGAAGGAACGCTCGGTGGTGATCATGCGGGCGACATCATGTTGAACATCCATCAGGATGCGGCGATTGTCATCGCGACCCAGCCCCGCCACCGTGGGGCAAACCCCGCTTCCACCACAGACACCCGCCACCCGAGGAACAGCCTGCGCCACACTGCCACCGCGAGCCACTACACTGCGCGCACTTCCCAGCCATGTCTGAGACCGCATGAACCTGTCTGAATTCGACCCGCGCGCCGTGCTCGCCCTGGGCACCGTGGCCGCCTACCTCGTCGGCTCCCTGTCGTTCGCCGTGATCGTCAGCCGCCTGTTCGGCCTGGCCGACCCGCGCAGCTATGGCTCGGGCAACCCCGGTGCCACCAATGTGCTGCGTTCCGGCAACAAAGGTGCGGCCGTGCTGACGCTGCTGTTCGATGCGCTCAAGGGCTATGTGCCCGTGGCCATCGCGCAAAGCTGGGGGCTGGACGCCCTCACCGTGACCGCCATCGGCCTGGGCGCCTTCATAGGCCACCTCTGGCCGGTGTTCTTCAAGTTCGAAGGCGGCAAGGGCGTGGCCACGGCAGCGGGCGTGCTGTTCGGCTTCGCGCCGGCCCTCGGTGGCCTGGTGCTGCTGGTGTGGCTGGGCATGGCAGTGGTGTTCCGCTACTCCTCGCTGGCCGCGCTGTCGGCCGCGCTGTCGGCACCGCTGATCCAGTACCTGGGCTGGGGCTGGGGCCCTGCCACGGTCGGTTGTGGGGTGATGAGCGCCCTGCTCATCTGGCGCCACGAAGCCAACATCCGCAAGCTCCTGGCCGGCCAGGAAAGCAAGCTCGGGCAGAAGGCCTGAGGGCCTGAACCCTGAGCCCCTGAGGCGTCACGCATGATCAACTGGGCCTCCCTGCGCAGCCTCGCCATCGTCTTGCTGCTGGTGTGGGGTGGCAGCCAGGCGGTGTCGTGGTGGCAGGACCGCCGCTTCGCCGAGGCCGTGCGCCTGGGCAGCCAGCAGCACGAACTCGTCGTCTACAGCACCGACACCTGCCCTTACTGCGCCCGTGCCCGCGCTTGGCTGAATGCACAGGGCGCGCGCTGGCGCGAATGCGATGTCGAGCACGATGCCGTTTGCCAGCAGACCTACCAGGCCCAGGGTGCGCCGGGCGTGCCGCTGGTGCGGGTGGGGTCGGCTCAGTCAGGCGCAGGCGCGCTGTGGAACCTGGGCTTCAGCCCGGCCTGGGTGGCCTCGGCCATGGCCAAGCTGGGCGATCAAAGCCCCAGTGCGGCCAGCTCTCCGCGGCCCTGACGCAGCACTTCCGCGCCGCCGCCGCTGAGGTCGATCACGGTGGTGGGCTCCAGCGGGCAGGCGCCGGCATCGACCACCGCCTGGACGCGCTTTTGCAGCACCTCGCGGATGGTGTGGGCGTCGTTCAGGGCCTCGTCGTGGTCCGGCAAGATCAGCGTGGTGGCCAGCAAAGGCTGCCCCATCACCTCCAGCAGCGCCTGGGTGACGCGGTGGTCCGGCACGCGCAAGCCAATGGTGCGGCGCGAGGGGTGCGACACGCGGCGCGGCACTTCCTTGGTCGCTTCGAGGATGAAGGTGTACGGCCCCGGCGTGCCCAGCTTGAGCAGGCGGTATTGCTGGTTGTCCACGCGGGCGTAGCTGGCCAGTTCGGACAGGTCGCGGCACAGCAGCGTGAGGTGGTGGCGCTCATCGACACCGCGGATGCGGCGCAGCGCATCGACCGCGGCCTTGTCGTCCAGGTGGCAGACCAGGGCGTAGCTGGAATCGGTCGGCACGGCCACCACGCCGCCCTTGTGGAGCAGGTCGGCGGCCTGTTTGAGCAACCTCACCTGGGGCTGCTCTGGATGGACTTCGAAATATTGGGCCATGGGTGTGGGTCAGGGGGGCTCAAGCCCTCAGCACCCGCTCCGTCAGGGCCTCCCACACGGGCGTCAGGCGCGCGGGCAACTCGGGCAAGGTGCCCAAGTCGGTGTGGCTCTCGGTGGGGTCGTGGAAGTCGGAGCCGCGCGAGGCCAGCAGGTCGAACTCGCGGGCCATGTCGGCGTACTCCTGGTACTCGGGCACGGTGTGGCTGCCCGTGACCACCTCGACGCCCCGCCCACCGTGGTTCTTGAACTCGGAGAACAACGCGTACTCCTCGTTCGGCGTGAAGTCGTAGCGACCCGGGTGGGCGATGACGGCGATGCCGCCGGCCTCGGTGATCCAGCGCACGGCGTCTTTCAGGCTGGCCCAGCGGTGCGGCACGAAACCCGGCTTGCCTTCGGCCAGGTAGCGGCGGAACACCTCGTGCGGGTCGGCGCAACGGCCGGTTTCGACGATGTAGCGGGCGAAATGCGTGCGCGAGATCAGGTCGGGGTTGCCGACGTACTTCAGCGCGCCCTCGAAGGCATCGGGGATGCCAGCCTTGGCCAGCTC
>CAIQIL010000305.1 GCA_903871865.1 uncultured Burkholderiales bacterium | reverse complement strand
CGCTGCCACCTGAGTTGGGCCGACATCAGCTGGCGCCGCAGCCGACGGGGCAGCATGGCCTGCCAGACGCCCTGCCGCAAGCGGCGACGCCGACAAGGCCGCAGGCTCGCCAATCCGGAGATAGAGGCCCACCGTGCCACAGCTCAGGCAGGCCACCAGGCAAATGGCCGCCCCCCGCTTGGGCGCAAGCAGCGCGGGGTCATGGCGGTCTGAGCCAACACGCCACAAAGGCCACACCACAAAGGAAGAAGCCGCGGCCAACAAGGCCACAGACAAGCTCAAAAAGGTGAGGTTCATGGCAAGACTTCATCAAGGGGCAGCACCGAATCAGGTGCATCGGGCTGCGCGCGGCGCCTTTCGCGCCACTGCCAGACAAACAAGGCCAAGCCCAGGATCAGCAAGCACATAGGCCCGAACCACAGCAGCAAGGTGAGCCGATTCACGGGTGGGCGATACAGCACGAAGTCGCCATAGCGCTGCACCATGAAGTCTCGGACCTGCTGGTCCGAAGCGCCGCGGGCCAGCTGCTGACGCACCTCGCGCTTGAGCTGCATGGCGAGCTCGGCCTGGGAGTCGGCGATCGTCTGGTTCTGGCACACCAGGCAGCGCAGCTCTGCGCTCAGGCGCTGGGCGCGCTCGTCCAGACGGGCCTCGTGCGGGGCCAGGCTGTCGGGCCGAGGCTCGGCTGGCGCATCGGCGGCCTGTGCCCAGCCGACCAGCCAGCTGCACAGCACGGCCGCGAACAGCCCGTGCATCCATCGAGGGTGTTCACGCACCTTGCAGCTCCTGGATCAGCGGTTGCAGGGTGTTGCGCCAGACCTCCGGGGTGATGGGTCCGGAGAGCTTGTGGCGCACGCGGCCTTGCTTGTCGATGACGAAGGTCTCCGGCACCCCGACCACGCCCAGGTCCAGGCCTGCACGGCCGTCCGGGTCGGTCACGGTCAGGCGGTAGGGGTCGCCTTGCCGGGCCAGCCAGGCGCGCCCGGCCTCGGCCTGGTCCTGGTAGTTGAACCCGATCAAGGGCACTTGGGCCTCGCGCGACAGACCCATCAGCACAGGGTGTTCTTCCTTGCATGAGGTGCACCACGACGCCCAGACATTGAGCAGCCACACCTGGCCTTTCATCTGCGCCGGGGCAAAGCGTGGGGCCTCGCCTGCGGCCAACTGGGGCAGCACGAAGGTGGGCAAGGCACGCCCGATCAGGGGCGACGGCAGCACTTCGCTGTGGCCATGTTGCAGCCCGCGGGCCAGCATGAAGGCCAAGGCGGCGAACAAGGCCAAGGGCAGGCCGAAGCCCAGCAGGCGGCCGAGGGAAAGACGGGGGCGTGGCGCACTCATGGCTGGACGGGATGGGGAGAAGGGGCCCAAGCAGGGGCATGGCTGGAGGGGGTGTCGGACGAGGTCGTGGCAGGCCCCGTCCCCACTTGCGCTTGCTGGACCCGCTGCCGGTCACGGCGATAGCGCACATCCAAGGCGGCCAAGCCACCGCCCAAGGCCATCAACAGGCAACCGGCCCAGACCCAGCCCATGAAGGGCTTGACCTGCACGCGCACGCCCCAGGCGCCGTCCGGCGAAGCTTCGCCGAGCGAGACGTAGAGGTCCCGTGTGAAGCCGCGGTCGATGGCGGCCTCCGTCATGGGCATGCGCTGCACGATGTACAGGCGCTTCTCGGGGTGCAGGGTGGCCACATGGCGCCCATCCCGCGTGACCTCGAAGGTGGCCCGCGCCGAGATGTAGTTGGCGCCCTGGCCCTTGGCCAGCGACGCGAAGTGGACATCGTGGCCCGCCACAACGACGTGGTCGCCCTCCTTCAGGCTGGCATCCTGCGCATGGTCGAAACCCTTGACCAGGGTGACGCCCGCCACGAACACGCCCACGCCCAGGTGGGCCGCAGCCATGCCCCACAGGCCCAGCGGCAAGGCCCGGGCGCGCGCAAGCCACGCGGTCTGGCCGGGCACGGCCACCCACCGACGGCGCAGCAATTGCAGCGTGCCCAGTGCGATCCACAGGCTCAAGAGCAGGCCCAGGGCGACGCCGAGGGACGCACGCGCCACCACGGCCACCGCGCCCGCCAGCACCAAGGCGGCGAGGGCCGGTGCGCGCAAGGTCTGCCAGGCCTGGGCCCATGAACCGCGCTGCCAGGCCACCACCGGCCCGAACACCATCAGCACCAGCACCGGCACCATCAGGGGCACGAAGACGGCTTCGAAGTACGGCGGCCCCACGGAGATCTTGCCCAGGCCGAAGGCGTCCAGCGCCAGCGGGTACAGCGTGCCGAGCAGCACCGTGCCCGCCGTGACCAGCAGGAAGACGTTGTTGAGCAGCAGCAGGGATTCGCGCGACCACGCCGCGAAACGCACGCACGGGCCATGGGCAGCATGGGGTGCCGCCACGGCCGATGCGCGCCAGGCGTACAGCCCGAGCGAGCCGCCGATCACCACCACCAGGAAGGCCAGGATGAACAGGCCCCGGCGCGGATCGGACGCAAACGCATGCACCGAGGACAACACCCCCGAGCGAACCAGGAAGGTGCCCAGCAGCGACAGCGAGAACGCGAGGATGGCCAGCAACACCGTCCAGTGCTTGAAGCTGTCACGCCGCTCGCTGACCGACAGCGAATGGACCAGGGCCGTGCCCACCAACCAGGGCATGAAGGAAGCGTTTTCCACCGCGTCCCAGAACCACCAACCGCCCCAACCCAGCTCGTAGTAAGCCCAGAAGCTGCCCAGCAGGATGCCCAGGGTGAGGAAGGCCCAGGCCAGCAAGGTCCAGGGTCGCGTCCAGCGGGCCCAGGTGGCGTCCAGCCGGCCGGAGATCAAGGCCGCGATGGCGAAGGCAAAGGCCACCGAGAAACCCACATAGCCCATGTAGAGCAAGGGCGGGTGGAAGACCATGCCCGGGTCTTGCAGCAAGGGGTTGAGGTCGCGGCCATCGGCGGGTGCGGGCAGGCCGCGGTCGAAGGGGTTGGACGTCAGCAGCGTGAAGCTCAGGAAGCCCACGCCCACCAGGCCCAGCACGCCCAGCACCCGGGCCACCACGTCGGGCGGCAACTGCCGGCTGAAGCGCGCCACCGCCAGCGTCCAGCCGGCCAGCATCAACTGCCACAGCAGCAAGGAGCCTTCGTGGCCGCCCCAGGTGGCCGCCACGCGGTATGGCAGCGGCAGCAGGGAGTTGGCGTTGTGGGCCACATAGGCCACCGAGAAATCCTTGGCCACGAAGGCGTGCACCAGCAGTGCAAAGGCCAGTGCCACGAAAGCGAACTGACCCGCCGCCAAAGGGCGGGCCAAGGCCATCCAGCGGGCGTCCTGCCGCCAAGCCCCCCACAGTGGCAAGGTGCCCAGCAAGGTGGCCAGGCCCAGGGCCAGGATCAGGGCGATCTGTCCGAGTTCGGGCGTCATGGCCGTGCCCCCGGGACTTGCGCGCGCGCCGCTTGCGCCTGCTTCAAGGCGTGCGCAGCTTCCGGCGGCATGTAGTTCTCATCGTGCTTGGCCAGCACCTCGTCGGCCACGAAGCGGCGCTCGGCGTCCAGCCGGCCTTGCGCGACCACGCCTTTGCCTTCCTGGAACAGGTCGGGCAACAGGCCTCGGTACTGCACGGTCACGCGCTGGGCCATGTCGGTGACCACGAAGCTGTGCGTCAGGCCGTCCGGCTGGCGCTTGAGGCTGCCGGCCTCGACCATGCCCCCGATGCGAAAGCGCTTGGCGACGGGGGCCTCTCCCTGCGTGACCTGGCTGGGCGTGAAGAAAAACACCAGGTTCTGCTGAAACGCCGACAGCACGAACCAGGCGCCCACGCCCAGGCTGAGCAAGCCCAGCAGGACGAGGCCCAAACGTTGGTGGCGCGGCTTCATGCGGAGGTCTCCTGTGCAGGATCAGAAAGCTGAGATGGGTGAGACGCATGCGCCAGGCGCACCTCGCTCAGCGCCGCACGCGTTTGCCGGGCGATGGACCACCACTCCAGCACCAAGGCGAGCAGCACAGCGCCAAAGGAGCCCCACACGTACAGGCCGTGGCCCCCCATGGCGAGGAAGTCTTGCCAGCTGTGCCAGTTCATGCGCGCACTCCTTGCGCCACGTTCGCCACACCGGCCACCTCGGCCGCCCAATCGGCGTGTTGCTCGCGCACCAGCACGATGGCGCGCAAGCGCTGCAGCACCGCCGCCACGGCACAGGCCCACAGCCCCACGGTGCACAGCAACATGCCGGTCAACATCGACGAGGCCATGGTCGGCGCCGACTGCAGGCTGACCGAGGCGCCCTGGTGCAGCGTGTTCCACCACTTCACCGAGAAATAAATGATGGGCACGTTGACCACGCCCACCACGGCCAGCAGCGCTCCGGCCTGGTCGCCACGGCGAGGGTCGTCGATGGCCGATTGCAGCGCCATCACGCCGATGTACAGGAACAGCAAGATCAGCTCGGACGTCAGGCGGGCGTCCCACACCCACCAGGTGCCCCAGGTCGGCTTGCCCCACAGCGCGCCAGTCCACAAGGCCAGGCAGGTGAACAAGGCGCCAGTGGGGGCCAGCGCGCGGGCCAGCATGGCCGAAGCCCGCGTGTTGAGCACCCAGCCCAGCGCCCCCCAGAACGCCATCGCCACGTAGATGACCATGGACAGCCAGGCCGCAGGCACGTGCACGAAGATGATGCGGTAGGCCTCGCCCTGTTGGTGGTCGGTCGGCGCCACGAAAAAGCCCACATACAGCCCGGCCAGGGCGGCCAGCAAAGCCACCGCCAGCGCCCAGGGCACGATGCGCCCGGCCAGCGCGTGGGCCTGGCGTGGCGAGGACAGCGACAGCCAGCGCTGCTGCCAGCTGGGCCGGTGGCCGCGAGGCTGCGACGGCAAAGGCGGAGAAATGGAAGGAGGGTTGGCCACGTTCATGGATCTCTGGAATGGACGACAGGGGCGATGCGTTTCAATCGGCCGACAGGCGCAAGGCCATGGCCGCCGCCCAAGGGGCCAAGGCCAGGCTGGCGGCCAGCACGCCCGCCAGCAAGTGCAGGTGGGCCGAGGCGCCCTGCCCGCTGGCCTGCGCGCTCACGGCGCCGGCCCCGAAAATCAGCACCGGGATGTACAGCGGCAGCACCAGCAAAGCCACCAGCACGCCGCCGCCGCGCAAACCCAGCGTCAGCGCCGCACCGATGGCCCCGAGCAGGCTGAGCACCGGCGTGCCCAAGGCCAGGCTGGCCGCCAGCACGCCAATGGCATCCCAGGGCAGGTCGAGCTGCAGCGCCAGCACGGGCGCCAACAGCACCAGCGGCAGGCCGGTGCTCAGCCAGTGCGCCGCCACCTTGCCCAGCACGATGACGCTGAGCGGCTCGGGCGACAGCAGCATCTGCTCCAGCGTGCCGTCCGCGTGGTCGAGGGCGAACAAGCGCCCCAGGGACAACAGCGTGGCCAGCAAGGCCACCACCCACAGGATGCCGGGGGCCACCGTGCGCAAGGTCTCGCGCTCCGGGCCCACACCCAAGGGGAACAGGCTGCTCACCATCAGGAAGAAGCCCAGCGAGGCGGCCACGTCCGACCGGCGCCGAAACGCCAGCAGCAGGTCCCTTTGCAGCACGGTCCACCACACACGTCCCATCACACCGCCTCTGCCGCCTCGGCCTGCTCAGCAGCACCTAGGTGCCAGGTCTGTGCGCGGCGGGCGGGCACGCTCTGGCCCTGATGGGTTGTGTAAACCAGCATGGCGCCCTGCGCCAGGCGCTGCGCCAGCAAGGCCGTGAGCTGCGCCACCGAGGCGGCGTCCAGGGCATTGAAGGGCTCGTCCAGCACCAGCAGGCCGGGCGCACCGTGGCCGACGGGCAAGGCCAACCGGGCCAGCACCGCGCGGCGCTTCTGGCCTTGCGACAAGGTGCGTGCCGGTGCGGCGGCGGCACGCGGACCCAGGCCCAGTGCCTGCAAGGCCTGCGCGGCTTGCGCTTCGCTGCATGGGCGCCCTGCCAGGGCTTGCGCCACGCGCAGGTTCTCCAAGGCACTGAGGTCGTCCTTGAGGCCCGCGGCATGGCCGATGTAGAGCAGCTCGGACCGCCAGGCCGTGCCATCGCGGCGCACCGGCCGGCCGCGCCACAGCAGCTCGCCTGCCAGCGGTTCGGTCAGGCCGCAGAGCGTGCGCAACAGGGTGGTCTTGCCGCTGCCATTGCGCCCCGTCACGCGCAGGGATTCGCCCTCACCGAGCGCGACATCCAGGTCACGGAACAAGGGGTGAACACGTGCGTGGGGCCCTCGCCCTCCGGCGAGGCCGATGGCCTGCAAAGTCATTGTTTCCTAACCGGGGTGTGGGTCTTTCAACAGCTGTGTGCACTGTATCGAGCAGCCCCTCTGGCACCAAGGAAGGATTCGGTAGAT
>CAIQIL010000304.1 GCA_903871865.1 uncultured Burkholderiales bacterium | reverse complement strand
GTGACTTGCGGCTTCTTGAAGATGGGCTTCAGCTTCTCGTCCGCATTGATGTTGCGCTTGTTGGCGGCGTCCTGCAGGTTGTGCTTCTTGATGTATTCCCAAATCTTCTTGGTGACCTCGGTGCGCGGGGCCGGGGTCGCGCCGATCACGGCGGCCAGGGCGGCGCTGGGGGTCAGAGGCTTGGAAAACGCCGCGTTGGGGGCGCGCTTGACGGCGGCCTTCTTGGCTGCAGGTGCCTTGGTGGCCTCGGCCTTTTTGGCCGGGGCTTTCTTCGTCGCAGTTGCCATGTGAATTCACTCCAGTGTCAGGTCAGATCTGATGCGGTCTTCGGGCGCAAGCTGCGTGCGCGAGCGTTCCTCTGAAGGCCGGCAGCACGCATGGTAATGCTTTCTCCTGGGCAAAACCACGCTGCGAGCCCTTGAATTGCAGCTGAATGTGGCCGCACGGCCTCAACGGCGCATGCTGCGGTGCGCCATCTTCAAACTGAATGCACGGATTTTCACTTTGGTGTCCAATGCCCGCTGGCATGCACCGGCGGCGCTCGTTTGGCGCCTCGCGCATGGCCGATCCGCATGTGTCCAACGTGGAGCCCTGTCGATGACCCCCCAAGCCGTGCTGTCCCAGCCTTTCACTTTGCCCAACGGAGCGGTGGTCAAGAACCGCCTGTTCAAATCCGCCATGAGCGAGGCCTTGGGCACGCGCCCCGGTGCGGCCACGCCCGAGCTGGTGCGCCTGTACGGTGCCTGGGCCGATGGCGGCATCGGTCTGTGTGTGACGGGCAATGTGATGATCGACCGGCGCGCTTTGGGTGAGCCGGGCAACGTGGTCATCGAAGACGAGCGCTTCCTGCCCGAGCTCAAGGCCTGGGCGCAAGCCGCCACGCGCAACGGCACGCAGTGCTGGGTGCAGCTCAACCACCCGGGCAAGCAGGCGCCCAAGGGCCTGAACAAGGAAAACATCGCGCCGTCGGCCGTGCCCTTCCGCGCCGAGATGCAGGCCTTCTTCCCCACCCCGCGCGAGATGACGGACGCCGAGGTGCGCGAGGTCATCGCGCGTTTCGGCCAGGCCGCGGCCCTGGTCCAGCAAGCCGGCTTCAGCGGCGTGCAGATCCACGGCGCGCACGGCTACCTGGTCAGCCAGTTCCTGTCGCCGCACCACAACCGCCGCAACGACGAGTGGGGCGGCACGCCCGAGAAGCGCCGCCGCTTCGTGCTGGCCGTGCTGGCCGCGATGCGCGCGCAGGTGGGCCCAGGCTTCCCCATCGGCATCAAGCTGAATTCGGCGGACTTCCAGCGCGGTGGCTTCACCGAGGAAGAGTCGCTGGACACCATCCGCGCCTTGTCCGAAGCCGGCATTGACTTGATCGAGGTTTCCGGTGGCACTTACGAGGCCCCGGTGATGACGGGCGCGAAGGGGCAGCCGAAAGCCACGTCGGGCGAGCCCGTCAAGGAAAGCACGAAGCAGCGCGAGGCCTACTTCCTGGCGTTTGCCGAGAAGGCCCGCGCCGCCGTGAAGACGCCGCTGGTGGTGACGGGCGGATTCCGCTCGTCGCAAGGCATGGCCGAGGCCATCACCTCGGGCGCGGTGGACTTCGTCGGCCTGGCGCGTGCGCTGGCCATCGAGCCCGATGTGCCCCAGCGCCTGCTGAGCGGCCAGCAACCGCGTGAGCAGGTCAAGCCCTTGAAGACGGGCATCGGCTTCATCGACAAGATGGGCCTGATGGAGATCACCTGGTACACGGGCCAGCTCAAGCGCATTGGCCGTGGCGAAGCGCCCAAGCCCCACGAGTCGCCGCTGTGGGTGTTCGTCAAGTACATCGCGTCGCAGGTGGGTCTGGGCCGCAAGAAGAAGCCGACGAAGTTGCGCGCGACCTGAGCGTCGGCCCCGCCTGATCGGCGCGGCCTGTCAGGGCTTGTCGCTCAGGACTTCTCGATCAGGTCGCGGTGGATGTCGGCCAGCGTGGCGCAGCCCGTGAGGGCCATGGCCGCTTCCAGCTCGTCGCGCAGCAAGCGGATGCAGTGCGCCACGCCCAACGCGCCCGCGGTGGCCAGCGCGTGCACATAGGGCCGCCCGATCAGCACGGCACGCGCGCCCAGGGCCAGGGCCTTGAGCACGTCGGTGCCCCGGCGGATGCCACCATCGACCAGCAAGGGCATGTCGCTGCCCACGGCATCGGCGATGCGGGGCAGGGCGCGCGCGGTGGGCAGCACCGTGTCGAGTGTGCGCCCGCCGTGGTTGGAGACGATCAGGCCATCGACCCCCAGGCTCAGTGCCTGGCGGGCATCGTCGGGATGCAGCACGCCTTTGAGCAGGATGGGGCGGCGCGTTTGCGCGCGCAGCCAGGCCACGTCGTCCCAGGTGGGGGCGTGGTGCAGCAGCTCGTCGAACAGGGCGCTGCCATTGGCAGGCACGTCGCGGGCAGGGGCTGGCGCCATGCCCAGCAGGTTCACGGCCGAGATGCCCGCGGGCAGCTGGAAGTTGGCGCGGCGCTCGCGGTCGCGCACGCCGCTGGTGGGGGCGTCCACCGTCAGCACGATGGCATCGAAGCCGGCGGCTTCGGCGCGGTGCAGCAGGGCCTTGGTGAAGGCGCGGTCGGGCTGGAGGTAGAGCTGCATCCACAGCGGGCCGCGCAAGTCGTCGGCCGAGATGGCGTCGCCGATGTCTTCCAGGCGCGTGCTGGCCTGGGTGCTGAGCACGAAGCCGGCCTCTTGCGCGGCGGCGGCCAGGGCGGTGTCCATCTCGCCTTCGGGGTGCGCGAGCTTTTGGTAGGCCACCGGCGCGAGGATCAGCGGGTGCGACAGCGTGCGGCCGAACAGCTGCATGCGGGTGTGGCCGCCGGCCGTGTGCCGCAGCACGCGAGGCAGCAACTGGAGGTGTTGCCAGGCGCGTGCGTTGGCGTCCAGCGTGTGCTCGTCGCCGGCTCCGCCCTGCAGGTAGGCCCAGGCGCCCGCGTCCATGCGGGCCTGGGCGTGGCGTTCGTAGTCGGCCAGGCTGACCGTGTCGGGCGGGATGGCTTGCAGCCCGTGCTGGGCCGCGTCGGCGGAGGTGCTCATGGGGGCGGGGTGATGGAGGCGGACGGTGTCAGGCCAGTTTCAGGCCACGCTCAGTCCACGTCGTCGCCCGAGGGCGGCATTTTGCGCCCATCCACCATGGCTTTCACAAGGTTCTCGCGCTGGTGTCGGCCGGTGAGCACCACCCCCGCGACGTGCAGCACGATCAGGCCGAGCAGGGCCCAGGCCAGGGTGGTGTGGACCTGCTCCAGCAGCTCGGAGCCCCAGCAGCGGTCGGTGGTTTGCAGCCAGCCGGTGAGGGTGATGCCCGCCACGTTCAGCAGCAAGGCCAGCACCATCCAGCCGCCCAGGGGGTTGTGGCCGATGTGGCGCGGCGCGGTGCCGAGCCGCACCTGCCTGGCGTAACGCCAGGTGCTGCGGGGACCGCGGACGAAGTCGGCAAAGCGCGCGCGGCGGCTGCCAACGACGCCCCACAGCAGGCGCAGGGCCACGCAGGCCATGGCCGTGTAGCCGGCGAGCTCATGCCAGCCTGGCGGCACGCCGATGTCCAGCGTGCTCGTCCAGGCCACCGCGATGGCGCCGACCAGCGTCCAGTGCAGCACGCGCACGGCCGCATCCCACACGGGGATGGGCGCGGCCGTGTCGCCGGCCAGGTCATCGGGCAAAGGCATCACTTCTGGGGCACGTCACCCACGAGCTCGAAGGTCTTGGGGTTGAAGTAGGCCTCGCGGCGCTGGCCCTTGCCGTCGAAGCCATAGACCTCGTAGCAGCCGTTGTCGATCTTGACCTTGCGCACGTCCCAGCCTTCGGCCTTGAGCTTGTCTTGCAGGTCGTCGCGTTGCTTCCACTCCTTCTTGGGCTCCTCGCACTTGAAGCCGCCGTGGGCCATGGCGCCGGTGGCGAACAGGGTGGTGGTGGCCAGCATCAGGGCGGGCAGCATCTTGGCGGGCAGGGCGGTCGTCTTCATGGGGAGTCTCCTTGGGTGGGGGGAAGGGGCTGGGGTGTTGCGGGGGGCTCAGACGTCGGCCCACATGCGCAGCAGGTTGTGGTACGTGCCGGTCAGGCCGACCAGGGCATCGTCGTGGTCGTGTTGCTGGCGCAGGCGGGTGAGGTGGGTGTCCAGGTCGAAGAGCAGGCGGCGTTGCTCGTCGCTGCGCACCATGCTCTCGATCCAGAAAAAGCTGGCCAGGCGGTGGCCGCGCGTGACAGGCTCGACGCGGTGCACGCTGGTGCCCGGGTAGATGACCATGTCGCCGGCTGCCAGCTTGACGCGCTTCTCGCCGAAGGTGTCGTCGATGACGAGCTCGCCGCCTTCGTACTCATCGGGGTTGGCGAGGAAGAGCGTGGCCGAGATGTCGGTGCGCACGCGCTGGCCCAGTTCGTTGTTGACGCGGATGGCGTTGTCCACGTGCTTGCCGTAACTGGCATGTTCGCCGCCGTAGCGGTTGAACAGTGGCGGTACGATGCGGCGCGGCAGCGCGGCCGAGAAGAACAGGGTGTTGCGGTCCAGCGCGGGCAGGATCAGCGCCCGCAGCGCCTTGGCGTGTTCGCCCTGCTGCGCCAGCTGCTCGTTGTCCTTGACCAGGGCGGCCTGGCGGCCGGCCGTCACCTGGCCCAGCACCCAGGGGGCGGCGTCCAGGATGGCGCGGGCGCGTTGCAGTTCGTCGGGTGTCAGGACCTGGGGGATGTGGAGCAACATGGCGCAGTGTGGGCAGCGAAGGGCGGTGCAGGGTCAGAACTTGGCCGACAGGGTCACCTGAACCAGGCGGCCGGCGCCCGGCACGTAGAAGCCGCGATAGACCTGGTCGGCATAGACCTTGTTGGCCACGTTGGTGATGTTGGCCTTGACGGTGTAGACCTTGTTCAAGGCGTACTCGGCCATCAGGTCCAGCGTGGCAAAACCAGGCGCGTTGTAGATGCCGTTGGCTGGGTTGTTGATGTCGGCCGGGGCTTGCTTGCTGCGGAAGTTCAGGCCCACACCGGCGCGCCATTGCGGCAGGAACTTGTAGGTGTTCCACACCGTGCCGCTGTGACGGGGCGTCAGGCCCGGGCGGTCGCCCTTGCGCGATCCACCGCCGGTGACGGTCGGGGCTGCCTCGTCGACGCGCGCTTCGGGAATCCAGGTGTAGGAGGCGTAGATGTCCCAGGCGTCGGTGATCTGGCCGGTGATGTCCATGTCGAAGCCGGCCGCGTGGCGCTTGCCGGACAGCAGCAGGCGGGTGGCGGCGTTGTCGGGGTCGGTGTTGCGCTCGTTGAGCTTGGTGGCGCGGAACAGTGCCAGGCGCGTGGTCACGCGGCCGTCTTCCGAGTCCAGCTTGGCGCCCAGCTCGATGTTCTCGCTCGATTCTGGTGGCGTGTTGGCGCTCTGGGTGTTGTACGAGTAGGTGTCGCCCGAGGTGTTGAAGGACGTGCCATACGAGAAGTGGTAGGAGTCCAGCGCATTGGGTTGGAACAGCACGCCGGCGCGCTTGCTGACCTTGTTGATGCTTTGCTTGTAGTTGGCGCTTTGCAGGTTGGTCGCGTTGTTGGTGAAGGTCGTGTAGTCACCGTTGAAGTAGTCGTAGCGCAAGCCGCCCAGCACCTTCCACATCGGCGCGATGTGGACCAGGTCTTGCAGGTAAGTGCCCACGCCCTTGGCGCTGAACTGGTTGCCCTTGCGCAGGATGCGGCTGGCCTCGTCGATGGTGGCGCCATCGTTCGGGTTGCCTGCGGTGGTGTTGGTTTTTGCGATGGTCGAGCCGTTGGCGAGGACCACGCGGTTCTCGCGCGAGAAGTCGATGCCGGTGGTGATTTCGTGCTTCATGCCCAGCAGCTGGTGCTTGCCGCTGTAGTCCGTCTGGGCCTGGATCAGGTCCATGTTCTGGTTCTTGAACTGAGTGCCGCGTGTGAAGGCGGTGGCGTCGCTGAAGTTGTTCAGGCCAGCGGTGGCCGAGGCCAGGCGGATGGTGCTGGCGCGCAGGTCGCGCTGGAAGTCACCCTTGCGCACCACGGTCTTCAGCTCGGAGCCGCCGCCCAGCTTGACGGTGTTCATGTAGGTGAACACATCGCCCTGTGTGCGGTTGTAGTCGCTGGCCATGCCGTAGTAGTTGGCCGGGTCCAGGTGGCTGTTGATGGTCTGGGCGCCCTGGCTGTCGGTGCTGCGCGGCTTGATCCAGGGCAGGCCGTAGTTGATGCCGTTGTCGTTGTCGATGTGGAAGACGCTGACCTGGTGCTCGACCTTTTTGCCAATGCCCCAGCGGTAGCTGGCGGCCACGCCGTACTTGTCGATACTGCTGCCCGCGCCGTTGTTGTTGGCCTGGGTGCGCATGCCGGTGATGCGCAGTGCGGCGTCGTCTGCCGTCTGGATGTTGAAGTCGCCGGTGACACGTTTGTAGTCGTGGTTGCCGGCGGTCACGTTGACTTCGCTGGCCGAGCCCAGGTAAGGCGCCTTGCTGACCTGGTTGACGGCGCCGCCGGTGGAGCCGCGCCCGAACAGCATCGAGGCCGAGCCGCGCAGCAGCTCCAGGCGGTCCATGTTGAAGGTGTCGCGGTCGTAAATGGCGGGGTCGCGCACGCCGTCCAGGAAGATGTCGCCGGTCGTTTGCAGCGAGAAGCCGCGCAGGCGGATGTCTTCTTCGCCGCCCTCGGCGGCCTGGAAGGTGATG
>CAIQIL010000303.1 GCA_903871865.1 uncultured Burkholderiales bacterium | reverse complement strand
GCTCCAGGACGGCCAAGTGCACCTGCATGATGCGGTTGAGGTACTGCTGCTGCTTGGCCGGGACCATGGAGACGAATTCTTCGATGCCCGAGGTCTCGGCCAGGCGGTGCACGTGGGTGCCGGGGATGCCGTGCGCGCGCAGCAGCGCGACCAAACCATCTCCCGGTGTGTCCCGCCCGATGCCCAGCAGCGCGCGCACCTCGGCGCCCAGGCGTCGGCAGCCCAGGGCCACATTCAGGCCTTTGCCGCCGGCCTCGCTGTGCGTGCCGCTGGCCAGGACGATCTCGCCGGGACGCGGCAGTTGCGGCACGCTGGCGCAGGTCACCTGGAGGACATTCGCTGCGACGAAGACTTGCATGGGCCCCTTGGGTCTCTCTGTGGCTGCTCGGCGATGCCAAGTCTGACATGGGATAATCGCCGCTCCATCGCGCCAATGCCATCCATGAGTTCCGAGCCCAGCCTGTTGAGCGTTTTCCGCCCTGACGTCCGTGCCATGCACGCCTACCACGTGCAGGACGCCGCCGGCTTCGTCAAGCTCGACGCCATGGAGAACCCCTTCACCCTGCCGCCCGCGCTGCAGGATGCCCTGGGCGCGCGGCTGGCCAAGGTGGCGCTCAACCGCTACCCGGGCACGCGCATCAACGATTTGCATGCGGCCCTGCGCACGCACGCTGGCATCCCTGCTGACATGGGCCTGGTGCTGGGCAATGGCTCGGACGAACTCATCAGCCTGCTGTCGGTGGCCTGTGCCCAGCCCGGTGCCACCGTGCTGGCGCCGCTGCCCGGCTTCGTGATGTACGCCATGTCGGCGCAACTGGCCGGCCTGAGTTTCGTCGGCGTGCCGCTGACACCCGATTTCGAGCTGGACGCCGCCGCCATGGTCGCGGCCGTGCGCGAACACCGCCCCGCCATCACCTACATCGCCTACCCCAACAACCCCACGGCCAACCTCTGGGACGACGCTGCCATCGAGCAGGTCGTGCAGGCGGTGGGCGAGGCCGGTTGTGGCTTGGTCGTCATCGACGAGGCCTACCAGCCCTTCGCCAGCCGCTCCTACCTCGGTCGTCTGGCGCAGCGCCCGCACGTGCTGCTGATGCGCACCCTCTCGAAGTTCGGCCTGGCCGGTGTCCGCCTGGGCTACATGATGGGCCGCGCAGACCTCATCGCGCAGGTGGACAAGGTCCGCCCGCCCTACAACATCAGCGTGCTCAACACCGAGGCGGCCTTGTTCGCGCTCGAACACGCCGACGAATTCGACCGCCAGGCCGCCACCATCAAGGCCGAGCGCGAGCGCCTGATGGCCGCGCTGGCCGCCATGCCTGGCGCCCGCGCCTACCCCAGCCAGGCCAACATGGTCCTGGTGCGCGTGAGCGATGCGGCCGGCGTGTTCGCGGCGCTCAAGGCCCGTGGCATCCTGATCAAAAATGTCGCAGGCCTGCACGAATTGCTGGCAAACTGCATCCGATTGACCGTCGGAACCCCCTCGGAAAACGACGCCCTCATCGCGGCGCTGTCCGACCTCCTGCGCGAACCCCTGACCTCCTCTCAAGCATGAACGCCCCCGACACGGCGCAAGCCATTGGTGCCGACCGCACGGCCGAAGTCACCCGCCACACCGCGGAAACCCAGATCACCGTGCGCATCAACCTCGATGGCACGGGCGCGGCCAAGCTGCACACCGGCATCGGCTTCTTCGACCACATGCTCGACCAGATCGCCCGCCACGGGCTGATCGACCTCGACATCCACGCCGTGGGCGACCTGCACATCGATGGCCACCACACCGTGGAAGACGTGGGCATCACCCTGGGCCAGGCTTTCGCCAAGGCTGTGGGCGACAAAAAAGGCATCCGCCGTTATGGCCATGCCTACGTGCCGCTCGACGAAGCGCTGTCGCGCGTGGTGGTCGATTTCTCCGGTCGCCCTGGGCTGACGCAGCACATCCCCTTCACCTCGGGCGGCATCGGCGGCCTCGACACCCAATTGGTCTTCGAGTTCTTCCAGGGCTTCGTCAACCATGCCGGCGTCACCCTGCACATCGACAACCTGCGTGGGGTCAACGCCCACCACCAGTGCGAAACCGTGTTCAAGGCCTTTGCGCGCGCGCTGCGTGCGGCCCTGGAGCGCGACCCCCGCATGGCCGGCGTCATCCCGTCCACCAAGGGTTCTCTGTGACCTGCACGAGCTGGCGCGCCCCGTGTGGCGCGCGGTGAAACCATGAGCCAGAACTCGATCGTCGCCGTCATCGACTACGGCATGGGCAACCTGCGTTCCGTGTGGCAGGCGGTGGCACACGCCGCCCAGGGCCTGAACGTGGACGTCCGCGTCACCAACGACCCCACCGTGGTGCATGCCGCTGAACGCGTCGTGCTGCCCGGTCAGGGCGCCATGCGCGACTGCATGCGCGAGCTGCGCGAGGCCCATGCTGGCGAGCTGTTTGGTGCCGTGCTGCACGCCGCCGTGCACAAGCCGCTGATGGGCGTGTGCGTGGGCATGCAGATGCTGCTCGACCATTCCGAAGAGCAAGACACCCCGGGCCTGGGCCTCATCCCTGGACAGGTGCGCAAGTTCCGCCTCGATGGCCTGACCCAGCCCGATGGCAGCCGCTACAAGGTGCCGCAGATGGGCTGGAACCGCGTCAGCCAGACGCGCCATGCCGATCTGCACGGCGGCCAGCCCCATCCTGTGTGGGCAGGCATCCCCGACGACAGCTACTTTTACTTCGTGCACAGCTTCCACGCACATGTGGACAATCCCCAACACAGCGCAGGCGAAACCGAGTACGGTGTCCGCTTTACCAGTGTGGTGGCACGGGATAACATTTTCGCCACGCAATTCCACCCGGAAAAAAGTGCCGAACACGGCCTCGCCCTGTACCGCAACTTCCTGCTCTGGCGGCCTTGAGCAGGGCCGGCAACCTGTGGACCCGCGCGGGCTCGCAGGCCAGGCCGGCACCGCCGCCAACCTCCCGCGCCTGGTTCGCCAGACGCCTTGCCCACCGACCCACCGACCCGCATTCCAGCCATGCTGCTGATCCCCGCCATTGACCTGAAAGACGGCAAATGTGTTCGCCTCAAGCAGGGCGACATGAACGACTCCACCACCTTCGGTGAAGATCCCGCGGCCATGGCCCGACGCTGGCTGAACGCGGGCGCGCGCCGACTGCACCTGGTGGACCTCAACGGCGCCTTCGCTGGCAAGCCGGTCAACGAGGCGGCCATCAAGGCCATCATCCAGGAAGTCGGCGACGAGATCCCCGTGCAACTCGGCGGCGGCATCCGCGACCTCGACACCATCGAGCGTTACCTTGACGATGGCCTGAGCTACGTGATCATCGGCACGGCCGCGGTCAAGAACCCCGGCTTCCTGAAAGACGCCTGCACCGCCTTCGGCGGCCACATCATCGTCGGCCTGGACGCCAAGGACGGCAAGGTCGCTACCGATGGCTGGAGCAAGCTCTCCGGCCACGAGGTCATCGACCTGGCCAAGAAGTTCGAAGACTACGGCGTCGAAGGCGTGATCTACACCGACATCGGCCGTGACGGCATGCTCTCGGGCGTGAACATCGAAGCCACCGTCAAGCTGGCCCAGGCCCTGACCGTGCCTGTGATCGCCTCGGGCGGCCTGTCCAACATCGCCAACATCGAAGCGCTGTGCGCGGTCGAGCCCGAAGGCGTGGAAGGCGTGATCTGCGGCCGTGCCATCTACACCGGTGACCTGGATTTCGCCGCAGCGCAAAAGCGCGCCGACGAACTCAACGGCAAAGCCTGAGGCGGACGCGCACGTGCTGGCCAAACGCATCATCCCCTGCCTGGACGTGACCGGAGGTCGCGTCGTCAAGGGCGTGAATTTCGTCGAACTGCGTGACGCCGGTGATCCGGTGGAAATCGCTGCCCGCTACAACGAGCAGGGCGCCGACGAGCTCACCTTCCTGGACATCACCGCCACCAGCGATGGCCGCGACCTGATCCTGCACATCATCGAAGCGGTGGCCTCGCAGGTCTTCATCCCGCTGACGGTGGGGGGCGGGGTGCGCGTCGTGGAAGACGTGCGTCGCCTGCTCAACGCGGGTGCGGACAAGGTCAGCTTCAACTCGGCGGCCATCTCCAACCCGCAGGTCATCCGCGATGCGTCCGAGAAATACGGCTCGCAGTGCATCGTCGTGGCCATCGACGCCAAGAAGCGCCAGGGCGATGACCTGGCCGCCAAGGGGCCGGGCTGGGATGTGTACAGCCACGGTGGCCGCAAGAACACCGGCCTGGACGCCGTGGCCTGGGCCGCGCAGATGGCCGAGCACGGCGCCGGCGAGATCCTGCTGACCAGCATGGACCGCGATGGCACCAAGTCGGGCTTCGACCTCGCCCTGACCCGTGCCGTCAGCGATGCCGTGGGCGTGCCCGTGATCGCCTCGGGCGGTGTCGGCAACCTGGACCACCTCGCCGATGGCGTGCAGCAAGGCGGCGCCGATGCGGTGCTGGCGGCCAGCATCTTCCACTATGGCGAGTACACCGTGGCCCAGGCCAAGGCCGTGATGGCCGCGCGGGGCATCCCGGTGCGCCTCTGACGCACACCGCGCATGCGCCTGGCACCTCAGGCCATGTGAAGCAAGTGTGAATTCCATCGCACCCATGGCGTGAGGGGCATCACGGCGCAGGCGCACAGCGGCCTTGCGCAGGCGTAATCTGTGTCCGTGCAACACAGTGAAAGGAGTGCGACATGCCCCAACGCCATGGTCACAAGCCCTTGCCCCTCCAGACCCTCCAGTTGGCGCCTCGCCTGCCCAAGGTGCAGCGTGCCGCCCAGGCCCACGATCCGGCCCTCAGCCTGCTCACCGACCTCCACCACAGCCCCTGCGTGGTCGCCAGCCACCGCGATGGCCTGGACGCCACCCTGCACCTGATGATGCGGGCCGGCGTGCGCATGGTGTTCGTGTCGGGCGCCGATGGCGAACTGGCGGGCATGGTCACGGCCGACGACCTCCAGGGCGAGCGCCCGGTGCAGCGGGCCTCGCACCACCATGTGCCGCACAGTGAGCTCACGCTGGCCGACATCATGACCCCGGTCACGCAGTGGGACACGGTGGATTTGGCCGATGTGCGCACCGCCCACCTGGGCGACATCGCTGCGACCTTGCAGGAACATGGCCTGCGCTACCTGCTGGTCACGCAGCGCAAGGACGGCGGCACGGTGTTGCGCGGTTTGTTCTCGGCGCGCCGGCTGGAGATGGCCATGAACACGACCATCGAGCCCGACCTGCACTCGCGCAGCTTCGCCGAGCTGGAGCAGGTGCTGGCGCACTGATCAGGCTGCCTCGGCGGTGCGGTCTTCACCCAGCGCCTGAACGGGCAGCCACAGCTCGAAGCAAGCGCCTACGCCGGGCTGGTTGATCACGTGCACGCGCCCGCCGTGGCGCCGTGTCACGGTGTCGATGAAGACCAGGCCCAGCCCGATGCCCGCGGCCAGCTGGGAGGGGCGGCCTTGCTCGACCCGCTCGTAGCGTTTGAACAGCCGCCCGAGCTCGGATGCCGGGATGCCGGGGCCCTGGTCTTGCACCGACAGCACGTGGGCATCGGCCTGTCGGCGCAGGGCGACTGTCACCTTCGCACCGCTCGGGCTGAACTTGATGGCGTTGCTCAGCAGGTTCACCAGGGTGCGGTGCAGCAGGTAGTCGTCAAAGCGTGCCGGCTGCTGGGTGCCCGGCGCCCAGTCGCCGATCAGGGCGATGTCCTTGGCTTGCGCTTGCAACTGCATCTCACCGATGGCCCCTTCGGCCAAGGCGATCAGGTCGCCGTTGACGAGGGTGAGGGCGCGGGTTTCTGCGCGCATCACCTGCAGCAACTCCTCGCACAGCGCCAAGGTCTGGCGCGCCATGGCATCGACGTGGGTCAGCGTTTCTTCCAGCGGCATGTTGCCGCCGATGCGGTGCAACTCCACCAGCGAGATGAGGGAGGCCTGTGGCGAACGGATGTCGTGGGCGATGAAGCCCAGCAGCTCGGTGCGTTGCAACTCGGCCTGGCGCAAGGCCGTCACGTCGGTGGCGCACACGATGTGGCCTTGCTCGGTGGACAGCAGCGAGACCAGCCGCTGGTCGCCCATCGCGTTGCCGGCCTCGGTGCTCAGTGGCTGGCGCTGCCGGCCCGCCTGCTGCAGCAGCATCGACCATTGCGGGGCATCTGCGGGCGTCCAGCCGGCCAGGGCCTCGTCCAGCGTGCGCCCGATCGCGGTGGCCGCGGGTGTTTGCATCAAGGCACAGGCCTGTTGATTGGCCTGCGTGATCCGCCCCTGGGTGTCCAGCACCCACACGGCATCGGGCAGCACGGCCAGCGTGTGGGCCAGGAGTGCGCGGGCCTGGCGAAGCTGTGCATTGGCTTCGTGGATGGCATCGGTGCGCTGGCGCATGAAGTCGACCGTGCCACGCTCGCCGGGCTGTGTGACCGGGCCCAGGCCAGGCTCGGCGGCCAGGGTCTGCAGCTCATTTTCCAGGGCGAGGGCCGTGGCCTGAAGGCGGCGCCAGCTCCACACGGGGTAGCACAGCAGCACGGCCGCCACCAAGGCGAAGGGCGGCCACCAGGTGCTGTGCCAGACCAGGAGTGCCCAGGACACCGCCAGTGCGCCACTGGCCACGGCGGCACAGGCCAGCAGGGCGCGCCCCGGGGTGAGCCTGCGCATCGCCCACAGCAAGGCGCCGACCCAGGTGGCCGACAGGGCGGCGTTCCAGGCTGGCGGCAGGGTTTGGATCAGCCAACCATGGGCGAGGGCCTGCGTCACCCGCGCGATGAGTTCGGCGCCGGACATGCCTTCTCGGGGCGTGAGGGCCGTGGGCAGGCGTGTGCCCATGCCCTGCGCGGTCACCCCGATGACGACGAACCGATCGCGCAGCCAGCGCTCGGGCACCTCACCCCGCAACAGCGCGGAGAAGGACACGGTGCGCGGCCGCCCGGTGCGTGACAGGTCGGGCGACACCAGGCCGGTGCGGTACCAACCGCTCAGGTGGTCCATGCCGCCCTCGCTCGCATCGTCAGGGGTGTGGCCAGGGGCCTGGCGTGGCACGGAGTCAGGCCAGGTGCCGCCCAGGCCCAGCAAGGCCAGGGCAGGGTGGGGCAGCTGATGGGCCGCGCTGCCCGCCCACAGCGCGGCGTGGCGCACCCGGCCGTCGGTGTCGGGGGCCGCATCGCTGTGGGCCAGCACCGCGTGTGCGCCCAGGGCTTGCGCTGGCTTCAGCCAGGGTTCGGTGCGTGTGGCCTGCGGCAGCAGCCCTGCAGGCAACACCACGTTGCCCAGCGCCTGCATGGCACTCGACAGCTGTGCATCTTGCGCCGGGTCAGGGTCGGCTTCGGCCAGCAACAGGTCCAGCAGCACGGCGCGTGGCCTCGCCTGGGCGAGCTGCCGCAGGGCCTGCGCATGCACGCCATGGCGCCAGGGCCAACGGCCCACGGCGTCGATGCTGGCATCGTCGATGGCCACGATGACGACCTCGTCGCTGTCATGGGCCGGACGGCTGCGCTGCGCCAGGTCATGGAGGGCGCGGTCCAGCGGCAAGGTCCATTGCCCGAGGCAGGCGACGGCGGTGACGGCCATCAGGCCGAGCGTCAACCAGCGGCTGCCCCTCGCTGCTTTGCTCATGGCCGTGTTTGAAGGGGTTGGCCGTTGCCGCTGCGCACACAGGTGCCAATGCCACTGCGCAGGCAGGGGGGCAGCTCGATGGTCTGCGCGCTGCTGTGCGGCCCGATGTAGCCGTCGGGGTCGATGGCGCGGTAGCGCACGTACATGCGACCGCCTTCGTCCGGGCGCGGCAGGCTGACGGGGGACAGGGTGGCCGATGCCGGCGCGCTGGCTTCGGCCAGGATGTCGTGGAAAGCGGCATCACGGGCCAGCTGGAATTCGAAACGCTGGCCGGGCTCGCCTTGAGGCTGGAACAGCAAGGCGGTGTCGGACACGGCCGGGGCAGGCAGCGACGCCGGTGGCGCCCGCACGGCCAGGCGCTGGGCGTCGCCCCAGGGGCCCGGATCGGTGCCGGGCGCGCCGGGTGTTGCGGGCGAGGCCACCGTGCGCAGGCGCCACAGGTAGTCAGCGGGCGGCAGTGGCAGGTTGAACTGTGGCTCGGACAGGTGGGTCTGGTCCACCACCAGGTCGGTGAAAGCCTCGTTGCGGCTCACTTGCAGCTGGTAGTGGTGGGCCTGTGGATGCTGGGCCCAGTTGAAAGCGATGGCGGGTGTCCGCTGCTTGGCGCCACTCAGGGGTGCGGTCGGGATGGGGGGCTCCGGGCGGGCTTTCAGTTGCAGTTGTCCGACGGCATCGACGCCCGCCAGGCCGGAGGCATCGCTGAGGCGCACCCGCCAGTGGTAGCTGCCATCGGGCAGATCGGCCAGCCGCACCAGGGGCTCGGTGCTGTCGACCTCGGCCCGCACGCGGCGGAAGTCGGCATCGTCGGCCACCTGCACGTGGTAGCCGTGGCCCGGTGCCAAGGGCGGCAGCGCGATGCGGATCAAGGGGCGCTCGAACAGCGTGGGCACCCCGGTGATGTCGGGAGGGGCCGGCAAGGGCCGCGGTGGCGTCAGCCCCGATTGCGCATCGGCCAGGGTGCCCTGACCGGCCGACACCAGCGCTTGCCGAGGGCCTTGCTGCACGACCACTGCGCCGGTCAGGGTCTCTGCCAGGGTGCGGTCTGTTTGCGCCGTCACGCGGAATTCTGTGCCACGCACAGCCAGCGTCGCCTGGGGGGTCTGGATCTGAAAGCGCGGGGGGGCCGCGGGTTGCCGCGTCACCAGGGATTCGATGCGTCCCCGCAGCAGTTGCCACGCCGTGCGCAGGATGCCCGCCGGTTCATGGGCCTGGGATGACTGCAGCACGGCTTCGGTGGCCGACTGCACCTTCATCACGGAGCCATCGGCCAGTTGCAGGGTGATGTGGCCGTTGCCGCCCGTGCTCAGGCGCTGCCCAGCCTGCAGGGTGTCGCCAGGGCGTGCGCTGGTGTCGCCCACCGCGTCAAGCACCTGAACGGTGCGGGGGGCCGAGCGCATGCGCTCCAGCGGCACGCAGAGCGGGCTGCCGATGGGGATGCGGCGCGGGTTGCCGACATGGTTGAGTCGGGCCAGCAAGGGCCACTCCAGCGGGTGCGCAAGGTAGCGCTCCCCGAGGCCGATGAGCGTGTCTCCCGCGACGGCGACGTGGGTGTGGCAGGACCAAGGGGCTGCCGTGCGTGGGGCAAGGGGGGTGGCCAAGGGCGCCGACACGGCATGTGGGCAGCATGCCAGCCATGCCGCGCACACCCAGGTGCCAGCCCAGGCTGGTCGGGGCGCGAACAGCATGGTCTCAAGGGTCCTGCTTTGGTTGTAATCCCTGAAGAATACGGCAAGCCGGTGCCTTGTCAACCGGATCGCATGGCTGCCGGACAAGCCTGCTCAGGCAGGGTTGGGCACGTCGATGAAGGTGTGCGCCAGGCCCATGCGCGCGGCCAGGTGGTCGCCGATGGCCTGCACGCCGTAACGCTCGCTGGCGTGGTGACCGCAGGCCAGGAAGGCCACGCCGGTTTCTTGGGCGTAATGCGCTTGGGGCTCCGAGATCTCGCCCGTCAGGAAGAGGTCGGCGCCAGCGGCAATCGCTTGTTCGAAGTAACCCTGGGCACCGCCGCTGCACCACGCCGCGCGGCGCAGCACCCGACCGTCGCCCGGAACGACCACCGGCTCACGGCCCATGGTCTGGGCGATGTGCGCCGTCAGGCCATCGAGCGTGAACCCGGCGGGTGTGGGTCCGATGAAGCCCAGGTCCTGCTCCCCGAAGCGGCCATCGGCCACCAGGCCCAGGCGCTGCCCCCATTGCGCGTTGTTGCCCAGCGAGCCATGCGCGTCCAGCGGCAAGTGGTAGGCCAGCAGGTTGATGTTGTGCTCGATGAGGCGGCCCAGGCGCTGGCGCATCCAGCCGGTCACCCGGCCGTCCTGACCGCGCCAGAACAGGCCGTGGTGCACGAGGATGGCGTCGGCGCCAGCGGCAATGGCCGCGTCGATCAGGGCCAGGCTGGCTGTCACACCCGTGACGACCTTGCGGACCTGCGTGCGCCCCTCCACCTGCAGGCCATTCGGCCCATAATCCTTGAAACGGTCCACCTCCAGCAAGGCTTGGAGGTGCGACACCAGAGCTTCTCTTTCGATCACGACAGGCCCTTTCTCGGCGATTGACGTCCACATGCGCAAAACCTGGCTGATGTTCTCACAGGCGGTGACGGTTGCCGTCGCGGTGCTGTTCGTGGTGTCCACGTTCAAGCCGCAATGGATCCTGAACATGACGTGGCGCAAGTCGCTGCCCGACGCCACCGTGTCGGTGGTCAGCGCGCCAGCCGGCAAAGGGCGGGTGGCGGGCCAGGGGTTCAGCGAAGCCGCCCGAGTGGCCGCGCCCACCGTGGTCAGCGTCTTCACCAACAACTCCAGCGCGCAGAACCCGCACCGCAACGACCCGTGGTTCAAGTACTTCTACGGTGAGCAAGGCCAGCAGCCGCAGTCGGGCATCGGCTCGGGCGTGATCGTCTCGCCCGAAGGCT
>CAIQIL010000302.1 GCA_903871865.1 uncultured Burkholderiales bacterium | reverse complement strand
GCCTGCAGGGCTATTTTTATGGGCGCCCCGAACCCCTGGCAGCCTGGCTGGCGCGCCAGGGCGGGGGCAGTGGGGTCAGCGCTGGACCAGCGTCTGCGCCTGGCGGATGAAGGCTTCGGTGTCTTCGCGCTTGGCGGCGTTGTCCACCAGGCTGTCGAGCTTCATGGGCACTTCCACGCCCTTGCGGCAGGCCGGGCGGGCCTTCATGGCGTCCATCCAGCGCTGCAGGTGGGTCAGGCCCTCGATGGACACGCCCGACCAGCGGTGCGTGCGCACCCAGCACCAGTGCGCGATGTCGGCGATGGAGTAGTCGCCCGCCAGCCATTCTTCCTTGGCCAGCTGCCCGTCGAGCACCTCGAAGAGCCGGCGCGACTCGTTTTGGTAACGGTCGATGGCGGGCTGGATCTTCTCGGGGAAGTAGCGGTAGAACACATTGGCCTGGCCCATCATCGGGCCCACGCCGCCCATCTGGAACATCAGCCACTGGATGACGCGCGAGCGGCCCTTGGCATCCGAAGGCATCAGCCGGCCGGTTTTCTCGGCGAGGTAGATGAGGATGGCGCCGGACTCGAAGACGGCGAAGTCATCGGCCTCGCGGTCCACGATGGTCGGGATGCGGCCATTGGGGTTGAGCGCCAGGTACCACGGCTGCTTCTGCTCGTTCTGGCCCAGGTCGATGGGGTGCACCGTGTAGGGCAGGCCCAGCTCTTCGAGGGCGACGGAGGCCTTCCAGCCGTTCGGCGTGGCGGCGGTGTAGAGGTCGATCATGGGGTGTCCTTCGGTGTGGCGGCCATCATGCCGCGAGGCTGGGGCGGCTGGTCAGGGCCTCGCGCCAGCGGCGGATGTTCGGGTGGGTCTCGAGGGGCTTGAGGCGCACCACGCGGGCGAAATCGACCATGACGACGGCGGTGATGTCAGCGATGCTGAAACGGTCGGTGGCGATGAAGTCGCGCCCGGCCAGGTGGGCGTCGAGCACGTCGAAGTAGCGTTGGGCGCGCGCCAGGCCGCGCTGCGCCAGCTCGGGGATCTGGTCCACCGCGGCGGGGCCGGTCAGCGCGCGGCCCTTCATGGCCGGCGCGCTGTTGCGCAGGGCTTCGGCGATGGCCAGCAGGCCTTCGAACTCGGTGCGGCTGTTCCAGCTGGCGATCTCGGCCTTTTCCAGCGGCGTGCGGCCCATCAGCGCGGGCTCGGGGTGGGCGGCTTCGGCCCAGGCGGCGATCGCGGCGTTGTCGGGCAGCACGGTGCCATCGTCGAGCTGCAGCGCGGGCACGGTGCACTGCGGGTTGAGCGCGCGGAAGGCGTCGCCCAGGTGCTCGCCCGTCATCAGGTTGACCTGCACGTTCTGGCACGCGATGCCTTTTTCCGCCAGCAGGATGCGGGCGCGGCGCGGGCTGGGGGCCATGGTGAAGTCGTAGAGCGTGGGCATGCGGGGTGTCCTTCAGCGGCTGGGGGTGGGCGCATCTTGCCCGAAGGCCGGGGCCATCGCCCCCGGGCCTGCCCTGGGGTGAACACGGCTTGTCATCACCGGGTCAAGCGCGTGGGCCATAAGGCTCACCCATGACGGACGAAGCACTTTCTCAGGCGCAGCCCCCGCGTGCGCCCATCTGGCGCGTGGCCTTGGTGTTCCTGCTGGCCCTGGCGGCGCTGCAGGGGGGCTGGTCGGCCTTGCGGGGCTCGGCGGCCGAGCGCGCCGTGATCGACCAGGCCACCGTGGGCACGGCCGTGGCCTTGGTGAACCGCCTCACGCCTGAGGTGGCCGCGCAGGCCAAGGGGTCGCGCATCCAGGCGGCGGGCGGTGGCATCAATGTGCTCAATGGCTGCGAGGGCACCGAGGTGCTGTTCCTGCTGTGGGCGGCGTTGCTGGCGGCGCCGCTGTCGTGGCGCTGGCGCCTGCAGGGCGCCTTGCTGGGCGCGCTGTGGGTGTTCGCGCTCAACCAGCTGCGCCTGCTGGCCCTGTTCTACAGCTACCGCGATGACCGCCCCCTGTTCAACCTGCTGCATGGCCTGGTCGCCCCGGGGCTGCTGGTGGCGGCCACCCTGCTGTTCGTGGCCTGGGTGTACCGCCGTCACGACGCATCGCAGCGCCTGGCGGTGCCTGCGGGGGCCGGGGGCTTCGATGCGGCCTGAGCCTGAGTTTGAAACTGCGTCTGCGTCTGCGTCTGCGTCTGCGTTTGCGTTTGCGGCGTCGGTGGCGGTGCGCTTCGCCTGGCGCTTTGCCCTGTGCCTGGCCCTGGTGCTGGCGGCCACGCTGCGCTGGGGCCACGCGCTGGCCGAGGCCTTGCTGCCCCTCATCGCCGCCGAGATCAACGCGCTGGACAACACCTACCGCATCGTGGCGCTCGAGCTGGTGCAGCGCGGTGGCGAGGAGCTCATCCGCATCGTCGTGACGCTGGCGCGTTGCGTGGTCCTGCCCGATGGCGCGCACTGCGCGGACCCGCGCGCCCAGGCCCAGGCCTCGACCTTGCTGGGCCACCTCACCCTGCCGCCGACCCTGGCCGTGGCCGCGGTGCTGGCCTGGCCGCCAGCCTCCTGGCGGGAGGCTGCGTGGCGCTTGCCGCTTTTGCTGGTGGGGCTGGCGCTGCTGCTGGCGCTCGACGTGCCCATGGTGCTGTGGGCCTCGCTGTGGCAGTTGCACGTCGATGCCTTCGCGCCCGAGCTGTTCTCGCCCTTGCTGCTCTGGCTGGACTTTGTGCAAAGCGGCGGCCGCATGGCCCTGGGCCTGGTCTGTGCCGCAGGGGTGCTGGCGGCGGCCCGGGCCTTGGCTGAGCGCGGACGGGTGCGCCGCGGCCTTGGCGGCTGAACCGCCGCCGATCAGCGAAGCTGGGTCTGGCCCCTGCCTTGACGCTGCCACCACGCTTGCGCGCCCAGCAGCAGCGACAAGAGCAGCGCGGCCCATTCGGGCAGGGTGGGCACATCGCCGTCTGACGCAGGCGTGGCGCTGGCGATGGTGGTGGCCACCGCCGCCGAGTTGCTGGCCTGGTTGTTGGCGTCGCCCGCGTAGCTGGCGCTCAGGCTGTGGCTGCCTGCGGCCAGGCTGCTGACCGTCAGGCTGGTCGTGCCGTTGCTCAGGGTGGCACTGCCCAGGGTGGTGCTGCCGTCCAGGAAGGTCACGCTGCCGCCGGGCTGGAAGCCGGTCACCGTGGCCGTCAGCGTCACCGCCTGGCCGACCGTGGCCTGGCCGGGCGACACGCCCAAGGCCGTGCTGGTGCTGCTGGCATTGACGCCCACCGGGGTGGTGGACGAGGTGCTGGGCGCATTGCCCGCATCGCCCGAATAGGCCGCGCTGATGCTGTGCGAGCCCACGGCCAGCTGGTTGGTGCTGAGGGTGGCCACGCCATTGCCGACCGCGACCGGCGCGCCCAGGTTGTTGCCACCATCCTTGAACTGCACGGCGCCTGTGGGGGCGTTGCCGGCCACGCTGGCCGTCAGGGTCACGGCCTGGCCGACGGTGGCGAGGGTGGGCGTGGCGCTCAGGCTGGTGGTGCTGGCCACCAGCACCGACACGGTCGCGGCCGGCGAGGTGCTGGGCTGGTGGGTCTTGTCGCCCGAGTACACCGCCGCCAGGCTGTGGCTGCCGGCGCCCAGGGCCGTGGTGCTCAGGCTGGCCGTGCCGCTGCTCAGGGCCACGGCCGCGCCCAGGTTGCCGCCGTTGTCGGTGAACTGGACCGTGCCGGTGGCGCCGCTGCCCGTCACGGTGGCTGTCAGCGTGAGGCTCTGGCCGGTGCTCAGGCTGCTGGCCGAGGTGCTCAAGGCCGTGCTGGTGGCGGGCAAGGTGTCGGTGTAGCCGTTGACGAAGACCGCGCCGTTGACGGTGCCCAGGCCCGAGACCTGGTTGTAGCGCGGCGTGCTGGTGCTGGCCGAAAAGCCCGTCGCCCCGGGCACGCTGTTGTTGCCCGAGGTGATGAGGTTGTAGTAGGCCTTGCCGCTGCTGGCCTGCAGGTTGGCCAGGCCGTAGAGCGTGGGGTTGATGTTGCCCAGGCGGTAGCCGGTTTTCTGTCCGACGAGGGCCAGGATGCTGGCCAGCGCAGGCGCCGAGGCCGAGGTGCCGCCCACGACGTAGGTGGTGGGCGTGCGGCCGGTGTTGTCGCTGGAGGTGACCAGGTAGCCCACGCGGGTCGATGCGTTCAGCGACACATCGGGCACGTCGCGCCTGCCGTCGGCGGGCACCCCGGCGGTGGTCTGCCAACTGGGCTTGGTGAAGCGCGTGCTGGCACCGCCGCCCGAGGCGTACAGGCCGGTGCCGCCATTGGCGCCGCTTTCGTTCCAGGCCGCTTCGGGGATGTAGGACAGGGCCGAGGCGCCACCGGCATCGTTGCCGCCCGACCACCACGTCGAAGGGCTGGCCGTGTCGTTGAACTGGGTGCCGCCCACGCAGGTGCTGAACTGCGAGGTGCACATGCCATTGACGCCCAGGCCCCGGGTGGCCGTGGTGGCATTGGCGAGGTCGCAGCCTGCCGCGCCGCTGTCGCCCGAGGACACGAGCACCGTCTGCCCTTGCACCGTGGCCTGCTGCCAGAGGCTGTTGAAGAGGTTGACGCCACTGACGCCCATGAGGCTTTCGCACAGGCCATAGCTGAGCGTGATGACGTCGCCGATGTTGTTGTTGACCGCGTACTGGGCCGACAGCGTGATGCCATCGCTCGTTGTGGTGCTGGCGGTGGTGACGAACTTCACCGTGGCCTGGGTGGCCACGGCGCCGGCCCATTGCACGTCGAGGTCGGATTCCAGCTCGTCGCCCGCCACGAAGCCCGGTGCCGTGCCGCCATTGACGACCTGCGGCGGGTTGCTGGGCAGGGCCATGCTGTTGCGGAACTGGGTGACG
>CAIQIL010000301.1 GCA_903871865.1 uncultured Burkholderiales bacterium | reverse complement strand
GCTGCGCCAGGCCATGGAATCCGCGGCCGCCGCCAACCGCGCCAAAACGGAATTCCTGGCCAACCTGTCCCATGAGATCCGCACGCCCATGAACGCCATCATGGGCATGACCTACCTGTTGCAACAGGACGCGCCCACGCCCACGCAGGCCGAGCGCCTGGGCACGGTGCAGCAGGCCACCGAGCACCTGCTGGACATCATCAACAACATCCTGGATTTGTCCAAGATCGAGGCGGGCATGTTCACGCTGGCGGCGCAGGATTTCGACCTGCCCGAGGTGCTGCAACGCGCCATCGACCTGGTGGGCGTGCGCGCCGCCGAGAAAGGCCTGGGCCTGCGGCTGGACGTGGCGGGCTGCCCGGCGCGGGTGCGTGGCGATGCGACGCGGGTCTCGCAGGTGCTGATCAACCTCCTGAGCAATGCGGTGAAGTTCACCGACCAGGGGCAGGTCACGCTGCAGGTGCGCCCGCTGAAGCCGCACGCGGGTGTCGCAGCCGACAGCGATGTCCCGTCGCAGCACGCGCTGTACATCGAGGTGCGCGACACGGGCATCGGCATCTCGCCCGACCAGCTGTCGCGCCTCTTCAATGCCTTTGTGCAGGCCGACGAGTCCACCACGCGCCGCTTCGGTGGCACGGGCCTGGGCCTGGCCATCACGCGGGGCCTGGTGGAGCGCATGGGCGGCCAGATCGGCGTGAACAGCGAGCCCGGCAAGGGCAGCACGTTCTGGTGCACGCTGGTGCTGGACGCAGCGCAAGCGCCGGTGCTGGCGCCCGTTGATGTCAGCGCGATCGCCTTTGCCCGTCAGCCAGGCAGTCAGGCGGGGACGGCGTCGGGGGGCGACATGTCGGCCGCCATCAGCCCGGTCGAGGCCATGGCCTTGCTGCGCAGCCGGCATGCGGGCGCGCGCATCCTGCTGGCCGACGACAACCCCGTCAACCGCCTGCTGGTGGACGAGTTGCTGGGCATGGCCAACATCCACCCGCAGATCGTGCAGACTGGCGCGCAGGCTCTGGAGCGGGTGCGCAGCCAGACTTTCGACCTGCTGCTGATGGACATCCACATGCCCGACATGGACGGCCTCACGGCCACGGGGCACATCCGCGCTTTGCCGGGTTGCGCCGAGCTGCCCATCATCGCCATGACCGCCAGCGTCTTGCAGGAAGAGCGTGATGCGTGTCTGGAAGCCGGCATGAACGCCCACCTGGGCAAACCGCTGGACACGCAGCAACTGTTCCTGACGCTGCTGCACTGGCTCGACCTGCAGCGCCAGCGCCAACCCGGTGTGCGCGAGCCTGATGCACTGACCTCCTCGGTCTGAGGCTCACACTGGGGGCGTTGAGGGCATCTGAGCCGCAGCGGCCAGCAGCATCGGTCAGCATCAACGGGCGAGGCGACCTCGGCCACGTTGACGCCGCTTTGCAACCTGTCGCGTCAGAGCTTCACTCGTCGCGGCCACCCATGCCGAACAGGGCCAGCAGGGCGCTGAACAGGTTGTAGAGCGAGAGGTACAGGCTGACCGTGGCCAGGATGTAGTTGGTCTCGCCACCGTTGACGATGCGGCTGGTCTCGAACAGGATCATGCCGCTCATCAGCATGACGACCAGGGCACAGACCGCCAGGCTCAGGGCCGGGATGCTGAAGAAGATGGCGCCCAGGCTCAGCGCGAAGGCCACCAGCGAGCCGATCATCAGGAAGCTGCCCATGAAGCTGAAGTCGCGCTTCGTGGTCAGGGCCACCGCCGACAAGCCCAAGAAGGCCAGCGCCGTCGTGCCCAGGGCCTGCGTGACCACGGCCGCGCCTTGGGGCAGTGCGAGCACCACGCTCAACGTGGGGCCCAGGGTGTAGCCCAGGAAGCCAGTGAAGGCGAACACGGCCAGCAGGCCTTGCGCCTTGTGCGCGGTTTTGTTGACCCAGAACATCAGGCCGAAGAAGCCGGCCAGCGTGACGATCAGGCCGGGCGCGGGCAACTTCAGCGCCATGGCCGTGCCGGCCACCAGGGCACTGAAGGCCAGGGTCAGGCCGAGCAGGGCGTAGGTGTTGCGCAGCACCTTGCGGCTGCTGTCGCTGATGGACACGCCGTGGGCGCGGCGGGTGCGGGCGTCCAGGGGACGCAGGGTGGACATCGAATCGTCAGACATGGTGGTGTCCTTCAGGCATGAGGGTTCAAGACAGCCTCACTTTAGGCAAGATGCGCTTGCGTGTAAATTCGAGTGATTCGCATCAAAGCTTCGAGAAAATCGAAATGAACTACAAGCACCTGCACTACTTCTGGACGGTGGCGCGCCTGGGGGGCGTGGTCAAGGCCAGCGAGCATTTGCACCTCACGCCGCAGACCATCAGCGGGCAGTTGCAGCTGCTGGAAGAACATTTCGGGCGCCCCTTGTTCGAGAAGAAAGGGCGCAAGCTCGCGCTCACCGACACGGGCGAGTTGGCCTACAGCTACGCCCAGGACATCTTCAACCTCGGCGCCGAACTGGACCAGGTGGTGCGCCTGCCGCGCGGCACGGCCCGCCCCATCGAACTGCGCGTGGGCATTGCCGATGCCGTGCCCAAGCTGGTGACCTGCCGGCTGCTGGAGCCCGCGCTCACGGGCGAGCACCCCTTCAAGGTGGTTTGCCGCGAATGGAAGCTCGACAGCCTGTTGGCCGAGCTGGCCGTGCACCGGCTGGACCTCGTGCTCTCTGACACCCCCTTGCCCTCGGGCCTGAGCGTCAACGCCTTCAACCACCGCCTGGGCGGTTCGCCAGTGGGCTTCTACGCCGCCACATCGATGTTGCCGCGGCTCAAATCCAAGGCCTTCCCGGCCTGCCTGGATGGCGCTCCGCTGTTGATGCCGGGCAGCGATTCGGCCCTGGGGCGGCGCTTGGCCCAGTGGCTGGGCCGCCACCAGCTCAACCCACGCGTGGTGGGCGAGATCGACGACGGCGCGCTGCTCAAGGCGCTGGGCCAGCACGGCCACGGCGTGTTCATCGCGCCCATGGTGCTGGACGCCGACGTGCGCGCAGAGTACGGCGCCAAGCTGCTGGGCGAGGCCACCGACCTCATCGAGGAGTTCTACGTCATCACCGTGGAGCGCCGCATCACCCACCCGGGCGTGGCCGCCATCACCGACGCCGCGCGCCAGGGCCTGTTCGCGGCCTGGAACCGTTGAGCCGCTGAACCAGTGACGCACAGACGAGGGCTGTTAACCTTGCGGCATGAAAGATTCCTTCGAGCCTGAACTGGCGCAGTGGCAGGCAGCGCAGCGCATGCGTGTGCGCCGCCAAGTGGCGCCCGCGGTGGCGCCTGCCGAGTTGGGCCCCGACGACGAGGCCCTGCGTGGCACCACCTACCTCATCGATGGCCAGCAGCGCCTTTCCTTCGGCAGCAACGACTACCTGGGCTTGTCGCAGCACCCCGCGCTGATGGCCGCGGCGCACGACGCCATCGACCGATACGGTGTGGGCGCCACGGCCTCGCCGCTGGTGTGCGGTCACAGCCCGGCGCACGAGGCGCTGGAGACCGAGCTGGCCGCCATGGTGGGCCTGCCGCGGGCTCTGTATTTCTACGCGGGCTACGCGGCCAATGTGGGCGCCATCCCCGCGCTGGTGGGACGGGGCGACGCGGTGTTTTCCGATGCGCTCAACCACGCTTGCCTGATCGACGGCATCCGCCTGTCGCGTGCCGAGTCGCATGTTTGCCCGCATGGTGACCTGGACGCTTTGGCGCAGGCCCTGCAGGCCAGCACGGCCCAACGCAAGCTGGTCGTGACCGATGCCGTTTTCAGCATGGACGGCAATGTGGTCGACGTGCCCGCTTTGCTCGACTTGTGCGAACGGCACGACGCCTGGCTGATGGTCGACGATGCCCATGGCTTCGGGGTGCTGGGCCCGCACGGCGAGGGCACCTTGTCGCACCAGGGCATCGCGGGCCGTGAGGGCATCGCGCCGGCCTGGCAAGGGCGCCTGGACCGCCTCGTCTACATGGCCACGCTGGGCAAGGCGGCGGGCGTGGCGGGGGCTTTCATCGCCGGGAACCCGGCCATGGTCGAGTGGGTGATGCAGAAGGCGCGCACCTACATGTTCGCCACGGCCGCACCGGCGGTGGTGGCCGAGTCGCTGCGGGCTGCCTTGCGCGTGATGCAGGACGAGCCGCAACGCCGTGCCCACCTGCAGACGCTGCGCCAGCGTTTGCGTGACGGCGTTGAAGCGGCGCGCCTGCCCTGGACGCTGATGCCGTCGGAGACGGCCATCCAGCCGCTCGTCATCGGCAGCAATGCCGAGGCCATGCAGGTGATGGCGGCGCTGGACGCGCAAGGCGTGTGGGTGCCGGCCATCCGTCCGCCCACGGTGCCCGAGGGCACGGCGCGGCTGCGCATTTCGCTGTCGGCGGCGCACACGGTCGATCACATCGACCGCCTGGTGGCCGCTTTGGCTCAGGCTGCTGCGGGCTGAGCGAACAGGGCGCGGCGGTTGAGCCGCTGG
>CAIQIL010000300.1 GCA_903871865.1 uncultured Burkholderiales bacterium | reverse complement strand
TGGCCGGTTGCCCTTGCCGCGCCTGCCGGCCGCTGTCGGGCCTTTTTCTTGCTCTGAGTCGCTCATGCCTCTCCCTGATTCTTCTGCTGTTCCCGATGATGCTGCTGCGCCGTCCGGCGAGCCCGCTCCCTACCTCGCCCAAGCCCTGCGTTCCGAGCCTCGGTCGGCTTCCCGGGGCGCACCTCGGACCCCACCCCGGGCGGAGCGCACGGAAATCCAGATCCGCGGCGCCCGCACGCACAACCTGAAAAACATCGACCTGGACCTGCCGCGCAACCAGCTCGTCGTCATCACCGGCCTGTCGGGCTCGGGCAAGTCCAGCCTGGCCTTTGACACGCTCTATGCCGAAGGCCAGCGCCGCTATGTGGAAAGCCTGAGCGCCTACGCGCGCCAGTTCCTGCAGCTGATGGACAAGCCCGACGTCGATGTCATCGAGGGCCTGTCGCCGGCGATTTCCATCGAGCAAAAAGCCACCAGCCACAACCCGCGCTCGACCGTGGGCACGGTCACCGAGATCCACGACTACCTGCGCTTGCTGTTCGCCCGCGCCGGCACGCCGTTCTGTCCCGACCATGGCCAGCCGCTGCAGGCGCAAAGCGTCAGCCAGATGGTGGACGCCACCCTGGCCCTGCCCGAAGACACCAAGCTGATGGTCCTGGCGCCCGTGGTGCGCGACCGCAAGGGCGAGTTCGCCGACCTGTTCGCAGACATGCAGGCCCAGGGCTATGTGCGCTTCCGCATCAACGGCCAGGTCACCGAAGCCACCGACCTGCAGCCCCTGGCCAAGAACGAGAAGCACGACATCGACGTCGTGGTGGACCGCCTCAAGGTGCGCGCCGACATGGCACAGCGCCTGGCCGAATCCTTCGAGACCGCGATGCGCCTGGCCGACGACCGCGCCATCGTGCTCGAAATGGACACGGCGAAAGAACACCTGTTCTCCGCCAAGTTCGCCTGCCCCGTGTGCAGCTACTCGCTGTCGGAGCTGGAGCCGCGGCTGTTCTCCTTCAACTCGCCGGTGGGCGCCTGCCCGACCTGCGACGGCCTGGGCCACGTCATCGCCTTCGACCCGCAGCGCGTGGTGGCCTTCCCCTCGCTGAGCGTGGGCAGTGGCGCCGTCAAGGGCTGGGACCGCCGCAACCCCTACACCTACAGCCTGATCGAGTCGGTGGGCAAGCACTACGGCGTGGACATCGACCAGCCCTTCGAAGAGCTGCCCGAGCAGCTGCAGCAGGTGCTGCTCTACGGCTCGGGTTCTGAGGAGATCGAGTTCACCTACGAAGCCGAAGGCGCCAATGGCAAGAAGCGCAAGGTCAAGCGCAGCCATGCCTTCGAGGGCGTCATCCCGAACTTCGAGCGCCGTTTCAAGGAAACCGATTCGGCCACCGTGCGCGAAGAACTGGCCCGCTACCAGCAGCCCAAGGCTTGCCCGGAGTGCGACGGCACCCGCCTGCGCCGCGAGGCCCGCAACGTCAAGCTGCACGACGCTGTCACAGGCGACACCCGCGCCATCTACGAGATCGGCCACGCCACGCTGGCCGAGGCCCATGCCTACTTCGCGCAGTTGCACCTGGTGGGCGCCAAGGCCGAGATCGCGGCCAAGGTGGTCAACGAGATCCGCTCGCGCCTGCGCTTCCTCAACGACGTCGGCCTGAACTACCTCAGCCTGGACCGCAGCGCCGACACCTTGTCGGGCGGCGAAGCCCAGCGCATCCGCCTGGCCTCGCAGATCGGCTCCGGCCTGACGGGCGTGATGTACGTGCTCGACGAGCCCAGCATCGGCCTGCACCAGCGCGACAACGACCGCCTCATCGGCACGCTGCAGCACCTGCGCGACCTGGGCAACAGCGTGCTGGTGGTCGAGCACGACGAAGACATGATCCGCGCCGCCGACCACGTGGTCGACATGGGCCCGGGCGCTGGCGTGCACGGCGGCCGCGTGCTGGCCCAGGGCACGCCCGAAGAGGTCACGGCCTCGCCTGACAGCATCACGGGCCGCTACCTGTCGGGCGCCTTGCGCATCGAGGTGCCCACCCAGCGCAGGCCCTTCACCGACGAGACCCCGCGCCTGCGCGTGGTCAACGCCCGGGGCCACAACCTGCAGGGCGTGACGGTCGAATTCCCCGTGGGTTTGCTGACCTGCGTGACCGGCGTGTCCGGCTCGGGCAAGTCCACGCTGGCGCGCGACGTGCTGCTGGCCAGCGTGGCGGCCAAGGTGTCGAGCCGCGGCGCCTCGGCGCTGACGGGCTGCACGGCGCTGGAGGGTTGGCAGTCGGTGGAGC
>CAIQIL010000299.1 GCA_903871865.1 uncultured Burkholderiales bacterium | reverse complement strand
TTGAGTTCGGGCATGGAGGCGCTGGCCGCTCACCTGGCCTGGGTCGACCCCTGGCTGCTGCCCGCCTGGACGGCGTGGGGCGTGCCCTTCAGCTGGCTGGAGCTGGTGGCCTGTGTGCTGTCGCTGGCCATGGTGGGCTTCAACTTGCGTGTGCACCCGGCTGGCTGGCCGCTGGCCATGGCCAGTTCCGTGCTGTATGGCCTTTTGTTCGCGCGCAGCCGCTTGTATGGCGAGGCGGCGCTGCAGCTGGTGTTCGTGACCATGTCGGCCTGGGGCTGGTGGCAGTGGTTGCGCGGCATGGGCGATGGCGGTGGCCACGACGCCCTGCGGGATGCGGTCGCGGACAGCCCTCAAGATGCCCCGCCTTTGCAGGTGCGCTCCTTGCGCCCGCGCGGCGTGTGGCTGGCCTGCCTGAGCCTGGCCGTGCTGTGGCCGCTCGTGGGCACCTTGCTGGCCCATGCCACCGATTCCGACGTGCCTTACTGGGACGCCCTGCCCACCAGCGGCAGCCTGATCGGGCAATGGCTGCTGGGCCGCAAGTACGTGGACAACTGGCCCTGCTGGCTGGCGGTCAACCTCGTCAGCATGGCCTTGTTCGCACACAAGGCTCTGTGGCTGACGGTGTGGCTGTACGCGCTGTTCGCGCTGCTGTCAGTGGTGGGTTGGCGTGCCTGGCTGACCGAGGCGCGCGCGCACTTGCCGAAGCCCCGCCGTCGTGAGGCCCTCGCATGAAGATGTCTTCGCCATGCCAGGGCCGCATCGTCGCGCTCGTGGGCGCCGAGAGCACCGGCAAGACCACGCTGGCACACGACCTGTTCCGCGCCTTGTTGGTCCGAGGCCACGATGCCGTGATCGTGCCCGAGACCCTGCGCGAGTTCTGCGACACCCTGGGCCGCACGCCCCGGGCCGACGAGCAAGCCGCCTTGGCCGCCGAGCACAGCCGCCGCATCCGCGAGGCCGCCGGTCGCCACACCCTGGTCCTGGCCGACACCACGGCCTTGATGACGGCGGTGTACAGCGAGCTGTTGTTCGATGACCGCAGCCTGTACGCCGAAGCCATGGCCGAGCACGCGCGCTGCGAGCTCACGCTCTTGACCTCGCTGGACCTGGCCTGGGTGGCCGATGGCCTGCAGCGCGATGGCCCGCACGTGCGCGAGCCGGTGGACCGCCTGGTGCGCCAGGCCCTGATCGATGCCAGCCAACCCTTTGGCATCGTGGCCGGCCAGGGCGATCAGCGCCTGCGCCACGCCCTGGCCATGGTCGATCACATGCTGGACGCCCCCGCGCGCGTGCGCCGCAACAGTGCGACTGGCGCGACCGGCGTGGCTGGCACTGCCCCGCGCTGGCGTGCGGTCTGCGCCCATTGCGACGACGATGCGGCCTGCGAGCAGCACTGGCTGACGCGCGGGCTGCGCAACGGCGGTTGAGCCGCATGACCGAGCTTGCGCAGGGGGCGCACTGCCCGGCGCTGACGGTGCTCTGGCAGGAGGGCGACTGGCTGGCCATCCACAAGCCGGCGGGCTGGTTGGTCCACCGCACCGGGCTGGACGCGGGCGAAACCCGCTTCGTCGTGCAAACCTTGCGCGATCAGCTCGGTCAGCATGTCTTCCCGGTGCACCGTCTGGACAAAGGCACTTCCGGCGTCTTGCTGATGGGGCTGAGCCCGGAGGCTGCACGCGCGATGGCGCAACAGTTCACGCAACGCCAGGTGCACAAGCGTTACCTGGCCATGGTGCGCGGCTGGCCTGGCGAATCGTTCAGCGTGGACCACCCTTTGC
>CAIQIL010000298.1 GCA_903871865.1 uncultured Burkholderiales bacterium | reverse complement strand
GAACGGGATGGACGATGTCTCGATTTCGATGTCCATCATCTTCAACACGCCAGAGAGCCAGGCCCAGCTGGACGCCCTCCAGCTCAACCACAAGCTGCGCGGCATGGGCTTGGCGCCCTCCGCGGTGGGCCACAGCACCGGCCGGGATCACCTGAAGTCCTTCCTCTGGCGCGCGCGTCGCAAAGTGCGCCACACCTTGCGCCTGCCGCACGACGTCTGAGCCACGTCACCTGCCAAGTCTTTGCTCTCTGCTCTCTGCTCTCTGCGCCCAGTCCCTGTGCTGCGCCTCAGGGGGCCTGCCAAGCGATGCTGGCCATGCCCGGACAGTCGGGCGGCAAACTCAGGTCAAGCCATTGCAGCGCAGCAGGCGCGCCCGCATCACCCTGGTGGCGCGGTGGGGCTCCGGGCGGCGTCAGTTGCGCTTGTCCGATGGCGGGCAGCAAGGTCAGGCTGGACATCTCCACGGTGAGGCCCACCCCCAGGGCTTTCAGGCAGGCCTCCTTGCGCACCCAGGTGCGCAGCAGTGCGTCGGCGTTGGCATCCGTGTGAGTGCTTGCCCAGGCCAGGGCCTCTGTCGGGCTGAGGATGCGCTGGCCCAGGCTGGCCATGTGATCACGCTGGCTGCACATCTCCAGGTCCACACCCACTTCCAGCGTGGCCGACACGGCCAGCAAGGCCCAGTCGTCGCTGTGGCTCAGGTTGAAGCGGGGGGGCGCAGCGCCGGTCAGCAGGGGTTTGCCCAGCGGGCTTTCTGACCACGGCAGCGCAGGGGCAGGGCGCTCGCAGACATCTGCCAGCAGGTGCCTGGTGACCGCTCGGCCAACGCGGTAGCGGCGCGCGTGAGCCTCGAACTTGAAGCGCGCGGCACGCGCCTGTTCGCTGGCGCTGAGGCAATCGGTCAGCGGTGGCCGGTCCCACTGTGCATCGCCCACCTGGAAAAGGAAGGCCGTGACCTCGTGTCCGGCCAGGGGCGACCAGGTGTGCCACCTGACTGAGGGGGCCGCCGCTGGCCAAGGCCATGCTTTTGGCGACGGGCGCCATGACATGATTCGCGCGGCGCACCCGGCTTCATCGGGGGCGTGCCGTGCTGCCAAGGGGCCATCATGTTCGTTGCTGTTGCGTTTCATCATGTGGCCGTGCCACCCGTGTGTGCTGAGGTGTGCCTGTGAGCCCGGTGCTGTCGATCTGGCTGGACCTGTGCCGTGTGCTGGCGGCCTTGGCGGTCTTCGTGGGCCACGGTGTCGGGCTGGAGGTGGCGCCCTTGTCGGCGGGCATCCAGTGGCAACGCAGTGCCGATGACGCTGTCACCGCTTTTTTCATCATCTCGGGGCTGGTCGTGGCGCACACGACGCGGCAGCGCGCACACGAGGGGCTGCGGTCCTACGTGCTGGCGCGCAGCTCTCGTTTGTATTCTGTGGCTTTGCCCGCCATCTTGTTCGCCTATGTGGTGGACAACATCGGCATGCGCATCGATGTGTCCCAGTACGTCCCGACCTGGCAGTACCCGAGGCCTTGGTTGTTCATTCCGCTGCACCTGGCGTTCCTTGGTGAGACCTGGCTGGGCGCTTTCCAGCCCTTTTCCATCGCGCCGTACTGGTCCCTCAGCTACGAGGCGTGGTACTACGCGTTCTTCGGTGCCATTTTCTTCCTGAAAGGGCGGATTAGGCTGGCCGTGGCAGGGCTGATCTTCCTGTGCATGGGGCCACGGATCTGGTTGCTGATGCCGATTTGGTGGGTGGGCGTGTGGCTCTACCCGCGGGTGGGGCGCTGGCAGTTGCCGGCCTGGGGGGCGCGCTTGATGATGCTGGCGTCCGTGGCGGGGTACGCGGCCTTTGTCATGCTGCGTTGGCAGAAACTGCTGGACCAAGCCTCCAAGGACATGTACGGCATGTTTTCCCGTGTGCTGCATGTCCAGTTCTACAGCGGCTCGACAGTCCATGCGCTGTCTGACTACGCGATGGCGCTGCTGTTCACGGTTTTCCTGGTGGGCGCTGCGCACAGCCGCATCGGGATCACGGGCGGCCTGGCCCGGGTGATCCGTGGGGCCGCGGCACGCACTTTCACGTTCTACCTGTTGCACTTCACCCTGTTCACCTTCGCGCTGGCGCTCGGCTGGCACCGGGTGACTTACGCGCATTTCGCCGGCATCACCTTGGGGGTGCTGCTCATCACATGGCTTTACGCCAAGGTGGGTGAGGGGCAGCGGCGTGGGTTCGAGCGCGTCATCGACCGGTGTCTGCCAGGGCGACGGCGCGCTTGATCAAGGGCGGGCTGAGGCCAGCTTGGGCAGGACACGGCCCTGGACCCACTCCGAGGTCATGGCCAGGAAAGCCGCTTGGGCGTTGCCTGCCGTCATGAGGTGGTCGGACTCTTTCAGGAAGCGGAAGCTGACGTGTTGCAAAAAGGGCTCGCCCTTGAACATGTCCCAGAACTGGCGCTCGTGGTTGAACCAGTGCGGGTTGCCCTCGCCGAATGAAAAATGCAGGACCACGCCTTGTGCTGCCAAGGTGTTGAGCCGCGAGACGAGCTCCGCCTTGCTGGGGGGGCTGGCGGGGATGGCGGCCGGGCGTGCGGCCTTGGCGGGGATGTGCGCAGGACGGACGATGCGCATGAGGCGCGCACCCAGCTTGCGGGCCAGCCCTGACAAGCCGAGGCGTTGCAGGCGGAACAACTGGAAGCGCAAGCGCGAGGCCGGCGTCGGGTAGGCGTACATGTCCCACAGCAGTGCGGCGCGCATGCGGCGGTCTTCCAGCGCCAGCAGGTGGGCCACTTCGGCACCGGAGCAAAACCCCACCATCAGGAAATGGGCGCAACCGTGGCGCTGCTGGGCGTGGTCCATGACCGCCTGGCAGTCGGCGACCCACTGGGCCATCATCGGTTTGGCCTGGCTGGGGCGGCCGCTGTCGCCCAGGCCGCTGAGGTCAAAGCGCACCGAGGGGATGCCCATGGCGGCGAACTGCCGTGACAGGTGCACGTTCATGCGGTTCGGGCCCGAGCGCGGGATCACGCCGGAATTGGTCAGCAGGGCCACGACGGGCGGGCCACCTGCAGGCAGTTGCAAGGGGGTCACAAAGGTGCTGACCAGGTGCTGCGATGCGCCCAGCATCAAGGTCTCTTCCAGGCAGGTCATGGTGTGAGGACTTCCAGGATGCGGCCCAGCTCGGGTGGGACGACGGCCGCGCCCATCGCTTCGCTGGACAGCCAGTTGGTCTGGTTGGACAAGGGCAGCAGGTGGATGCGGTCTTGCACGGCGGCCGGCAGCGCGCCATTCGCGCGTTTCAGGACTTCTTCGGAGGCGCACAGCGTGACATCGATGCCGCGTTGCACCACCAGCGACAGCCATGGGTGCAAGGGCGGCAGGTGCTGCAAGTCGTTGAGCAGTTGCGCGCCGACGTGGAAACCCAGCACCGAGCCTGGCCATTGGGGTTCGGTGGCCATGCCGCTGGCCAGCAGCGTCGGCCATGGGCGGGCCAGTTGCATGGTCAGCTCCTGGCGGTGCGCGTTGAGCAGGTCGTCGAGGTGTTGGGGGCCGTGCTCGATGGGCTCCCACAGCAGCAGGCGCCGCGGCGGACGAGGGGCACGCAAGGCGGCTTGCAGCATCAGGTTGGCGCCCAGACCCATGCCGAACCAGTCTGTGTGCTGTGCTTGGATGGCCTCGACCAGGCTGGCTTGTGCCTCCTGGATGTCGCGCGACCAGTCCTCCAGTGATTGATCGGCCTCTTCGCCTGGGGAGTCACCTGTGCCGTGGTAGTCGAATCGCATCACGGTGGCGCCAGATCGGCTCAGCCGGTCCGACAGCACGCGGAACATGCTGGCGCTGCGGGTGGCGGCCAAGCCCACTGGCCGTGCCAGCAAGAACGCACCCTGGCGTGGGGTGCCTTCCGGGGGATGTTGGATGAGGCCGAGGGCGGTGCGCCATGCGGGGCCGAAGCGTCGGGGAACGAGCGTGCTCATGGGGCCAGGTCACCTCGCGCCATCGTCGGTGCCCGTGCGGGCCGAGAAGGCGTCGCGTGCGCGGTCGAGCCAGCCGCGGCGCTTGCCTGCGGAGCCTGAGTGCGCCGCAGCAGCCTGCGCAAACCCCGGCGCATCGGTGTTCGCAGCGTGCAAGGCGGGCGGGCACTGGGGCGCCTGGGGCGTGTCAGGCGTTTGGGCCGATGCCGTCTCTGCCAGTTGGCCCAGGGTTTCGAAGACGAAGCGGCGGGCGTCGATGTCGATGCCCAGCGCCTTGCGCGCTTCTTCGATGGCGGCCATGGCGAGGAGTGAGTTGCCGCCGAGCTCGAAGAAGTTGTCTTGCGGGCCGATGCCCTGGGTGCCCAGCAAGCCTTGCCAGATCCGGATGAGCACGGCCTCTGCGGACTCGCCAGCGCCAGCGGCGGATCGCAAGGCGATGGGTGCAGAGGATGGCAGCGTGGCTGTGCCCGTCGGGCTCAGGTCGGGCAGGTTCGGGCAATGCCATTGACCGTCGGCACGCCAGCGCAGGGACACGCTGCGGCTGGCATCGCCAGCCAGGTGGCCGAGGGCGTTGACGCCCAAAGTGCGCCCGTGCGCATCGACGATGGCCAAGCCACTGAGCAATGGCAGACCACACGCGCCGGCATCCCGTGGGTCGGTCAACCAGCCGGCGGCCACTGGCAGGCCGCTGCTGGGTGCCGTCAGCACGGAGGCCACGCGGGCTCCCGCGGCCATGAGCTGGGACAGGATGACAGGCTGGGTCTGCGCCGTGGGCAGCAGCACCGCGCGGCCTTGCAGCGGTGCGTGTGCCGCGGCAAGCTGTGCCTGCTCGGCGCTGAGCAGCGCCAGGCGCGAGCCCGTGGCCGACAAGGCGCTCAGCCAGGCCGGCCCATGGGCCTGGACCGGACTGGATGCCTCGGGCAAATGGACCTCGGCCTGCCGCAAGCGGGCGGCCAGGGCCAGGGCGGCCATCAAGTGGCGCTCGCCGGTGTGGGCCAGCAGCACCGTGCCGCTCAGCGCATCGCCCAAACGCTCGGCCAGGCGGGTGGCCACCTCGTTGATCTGGGTGGCCGACACCGAGTGGGCTGCACCGCGCGAGGCGCCTGTGTGGCTGGTTGTGTCGATGTCGCGGGGCGTCCCCGGCTGATGGCCAGGCACCAGGTGCGCACCCAGGTGCGTTGCCGCCGGCGTGCCGGGCGATGCGGCTTCGCGGTCCGTGACACAGGCCAGCAGGCCGGGTGTCTGCGCCAGGCTCGGCACAGCCGCCGAGGGGGCTGCACAGGCCAGGCCCAGGCGCCAGACGGCCAGGGAGGCGACCAGCTGTGCCACCGGGTCGGCGATGTCCACCCCGATGCAGGCGGGGGCGGACGGCGGGGTGCCCGCTGGGCCCGCCAGACCAGCGCCGCTGTGGCTGCTCAGGTGGGCCCTGAGTGTGTCTGCGCAGTGTTCCACGCGTTTGGCGAGCTCGCTGGCCGTGAGCACGCGGCTGCCGTGGCGCAAGGCGATGGCCGAGGGCTGCGCCGGCTGCGTGATCGCGTGGTCTGCATCGGCTGCCGACACCAGCGGCGCGGGCTGCCAGCTCTGCAGCCTGTGTGCTTCGGCGTCGGTGGGGGCCAGCAACTCGCTCAGCAGGCAGTCGGGGCGCTCGACCAGGCGGCGCATCAGCACGGCATAGCGGTCGCGCAGGGCCTCGGCCGTGGCGGGCAGCAGCACGTCGGTGTCGTACTGGAAACCACCGCCGATTTTCTCCTTCTCTTCCACCAGCCAGAAGTTCATGTCCTCGGTGGAGCCGTACTTCAGCAGGTTGACGCGTTCGTGTGCCAGGTCGCCCCAGCGGGTGATGCGATCGCGCACGTCCTGGAAGTTGAACAGCACCTGGTAGAGCTTGCCCGACTTCAGCTTGAGCTGCTGGGCGATGAGCTCGAATGGCACGTCCTGGTTGGACAGCGCGCCGGTGATCTGGCGACGCACTTCGCGCACCCAGTCGATCGCGCTGAGGTCCTGGCGCACGGCCACGCGCATCGGCAGCATGTTGTTGAAGAAGCCCATCACGTGTTCCAGCTCAGGGGCGGGGCGGCCGCGCACCGGCAGGCCGATGCCGGGCGCCGCGTCCTGCATCCATTCGGACATCAGGGCCGCGTACATCGCCAGGAAGACGATGCTCACAGGGCTGCCTGTCTGGCGCGCGATGGCACGCACGGCTTCGGCCTGGGCGTGGTCGAAGTCGATGAAGGCGGTGGCGCCGTTGCCCGAGGGCTGCTCGGGGCGAGCCCGGTCGATCGGGGGCTCGGCCTGCGTCGGGTGGGCGGCGGCGAGCTGCTCCCAGAAGCGCAGTTGCTGGCGGATTTCCTCGCTCTTCATCCAGGTGTTGTGCCAGGCGGTGAAATCGCCGTGGTCCACCGTCAGCTCCGGCAGGGGCGACTGGGCAGCGCCGGCAGAGAAGGCCGCGTAGTGCGCCGACATCTCGCGGTAGAGCACGTCGAAGGACGCGCCGTCCCAGACGATGTGGTGGGCCATCAGGAAGAAGCCGTGGTGGTCGTCGGCGAGCTTGTAGAGCTGGCTGCGGATGAGCGGCGCATGGTCGAGCGCGAAGGTCTGGGCGACCAGCTCGTTCATGTGGGCCTGCATCGCGGCTTCGCGCGCGGTGTCGGGCAGGTGGGTGAGGTCCAGCAGGGGCAGATCGGGCAAGACCAGCT
>CAIQIL010000297.1 GCA_903871865.1 uncultured Burkholderiales bacterium | reverse complement strand
GCCTCGCGCAGGTTTTGCGTCGTGTAGTTGATGGTGGCGTCGGCGCCCAGCGTGGTGCACAGCGCGCACTTCTCGTCGGTCGATGCCGCTGCAATCACCTTGGCGCCGGCGGCCTTGGCGATCTGGATGGCGGCCGTGCCCACGCCACCGGCGGCGCCCAGCACCAGCACGGTCTCGCCGGCCTTCAAGGCGGCGCGGTCCATCAGGCCGTGGTAGGTGGTGCCGTAGGTGCACAGGAAGGCGGCGGCGTCTTCGAAGCTGAAGGCGGGCGGCAGTGGCATCAGCGCGAAGGCCGGTGCCAGGGTGTGGGTGCCGAAGCCGCCCGTGCCCGCGAAGCCCGCCACGTGGGTGCCCACGGCCAGGTGCTTGACGCCTTCACCGACGGCCTCGACCACGCCGGCGAACTCGGCACCGGGCACGAAGGGGAGGGGCGGCTTCATCTGGTACTTGCCCTGCACGATGAGCAGGTCGGGGAAGTTCAGGCTGGCCGCCTTGATCGCCACGCGGACTTCGCCTTTGCCCGGCTCGGGCGTGGGGGCGTCTTTCCAGGTCAGGGCGTCGGGGCCGTCGAGGGTCTCGCAGAACCAGGCTTGCATGTCGTGTCTCCTATCGTCGTTGTGTGCTCAGAGCTGGCGGGTGTTGAAGGTGTCGCACTGGGCCATGTCGCCCGATTCGAAGCCGCGCTTGAACCAGCGCATGCGCTGCGCGCTGGTGCCGTGGGTGAAGCTTTCGGGCACGACGCGGCCTTGGGTTTCGCGCTGCAGGGTGTCGTCGCCGATTTGCGAGGCGGCGTTGAGCGCCTCTTCCAGGTCGCCCGATTCCATCAAACCTTTGGCCTGCTGGGTGTCGTGGGCCCAGATGCCGGCGTAGCAGTCGGCCTGCAGCTCCAGGCGCACGCTGGCGGCGTTGTACTGGGCTTCGCTGACGCGGCCGCGCAGGCGGTCGAGCTTCTCCGAGGTGCCTTGCAGGTTCTGCACGTGGTGGCCGACTTCGTGCGCGATGACGTAGGCCTGGGCGAAATCGCCGGGGGCGCCCAGGCGGTCGCGCAGGGTGTCGTAAAAGCCCAGGTCGATGTAGACGCGGTGGTCGGCCGGGCAGTAGAAGGGCCCCATGGCGGCTTCACCCTTGCCGCAAGCCGTGGCCGTGCTGCCACGGAACAGCGTGAGGCGGGGCTGGGCGTACTGCGCACCCTGGGCTTGGAACTGGGCCTGCCAGACGTCTTCGGTGGTGGCCAGCACCTGGCGCACGAAGCGGGCGCCGGGGTCTTTGGCCTGGGCGGTGGCCGGGGCCGGGGTGGGGCGCTGCACCTCGGTCGGAGTGCCTTGGCCGAGGCCGCCGTCCGCGGGGCCGCCACCATTCAACAGGCTGAGCACGGTCAGCGGGTTCAGCCCCAAAAAGTAGCTGGCCACCAGGGCCACGGCCACGCCGCCCAGGCCGAGCCGGCCGCCGATCAGGCCACCGAGGCCGCCACGGCCACCTCCGCTGCCAAAACCGCCGCCGGAGCCTCCCCCTTGGCCTGAAGCGTCGCGCACGTCATCGACGTTGTCGCTTTCCCGTTGACCGTCCAACCGCATGTGTCTCTCCCTGTGCGCAATGCGGGTCTGATGGTAGCAGCGCGGCTTGGCCGGCCCGCCTGACTACAATCGCGGCAGCATCCCGCCCAACCGAGCCCCGCTCAGCCCTACCCAAGCCATGCCCCAAGCGCCGGATTCCCCGCTGCCCGTTGTCATCATCGGAGCTGGCCTGGCCGGCCTGACCGTGGCCCTGCACCTGGCCGAGACCCAGCCCGTCATCGTGCTGGCCAAGCGGCAACTGGAGGAGGGCGCCACCGCCTGGGCGCAGGGCGGCATCGTCGGCGTGCTGGGCAGCGACGACAGCATCGAGTCCCATGTGCGCGACACCCAGGAGGCCGGTGCCGGCCTGGTCGATGAGCGCACCGCCGAGTTCATCGCCCGCCACAGCGCCGAGGCCGTCGCGTGGCTGGTGGCGCGCGGCGTGCCCTTCTCGCCCGACCCCGAAGGCCCGCTGGGCTTGCACCTGACGCGCGAAGGCGGCCACGCGGTGCGCCGCATCGCGCACGCGGCCGACGCCACGGGCAAGGCCATCCACGACGTGCTGCTCGACGAGGTCAAACGCCACCCCAACATCACGCTGCGCGAGAAGTGGATGGCCATCGACCTCATCACCAACCGCCACCTCAAGCGCAGCGCCCAGGAGGCCTACGAGCAGGCCCGCGACATGGGCCGCTGCCATGGCGTCTATGCGCTGGACATCGACAACGGCCGCATCGAAACCCTGCACGCCGCGGCCGTGGTGCTGGCCTCGGGCGGCGCAGGCAAGGTCTACCGTTACACGACCAACCCCGAAACCTCCACGGGCGACGGCATCGCCATGGCCTGGCGCGCGGGCTGCCGCATCGGCAACATGGAGTTCATCCAGTTCCACCCGACCTGCCTGTACCACCCGCAGGAGCGCAGCTTCCTCATCACCGAGGCCCTGCGCGGCGAGGGCGGTATCCTGCGCCTGCCCGACGGCACCCGTTTCATGCCGGCGCACGATGAGCGCGGCGAACTGGCCCCGCGCGACATCGTGGCCCGCGCCATCGACTTCGAGATGAAGAAGCACGGCCTGGACCACGTCTGGCTGGACGCCACCCACCTGGGCGAAGCCTTCCTCAAAGAGCACTTCCCCACCATCTTCGCGCGCTGCCTCTCGCTGGGCATCGACATCGCCAAACAGCCCATCCCCGTGGTGCCGGCGGCGCATTACACCTGCGGCGGCGTGGTCACCGACCTGCACGGCCGCACCGACTTGCCGGGCCTCTACGCCGTGGGCGAGACCACCTACACCGGCCTGCACGGCGCCAATCGCCTGGCCAGCAACTCGCTGCTGGAGTGCGTGGTGCTGGGCCGCACCTGCGCCGACGACATCCAGGCCAACCTGCCCGAGAAGGCGCCGAAGCTGCCCGGTTGGGACGAAAGCCAGGTGACCGATGCCGACGAGGAAGTGGTCATCGCCCACAACTGGGACGAGCTGCGCCTGCTGATGTGGAACTACGTGGGCATCGTGCGGACCACGCGCCGCCTGGAGCGCGCCCTGCACCGCATCAAGCTGCTGCGCCAGGAGATCGACGAGTACTACGCTGCCTTCCGCGTCAGCCGCGACCTGTTGGAGCTGCGCAACCTGGTGGATTGCGCCGAGCTGATCGTGCGCTCGGCCCTGTCGCGCCAGGAAAGCCGCGGCCTGCACTTCAGCCGGGACTACCCGCGCACCCTGCCGGTGAGCTTCCCCACCATCCTGTGCAAGAAGCCCAAGCGCAAGGACGCCTGGCTGCCTTGACACCCTGACGCCCTCGTGGCGATGAACGCTTTCCAGACCATGTCAGTCCTTGCCCACACCGACCCCCGGCGCCCCTGGCCCGTGCCCTTGGCGTGGGGTGTGGCCGTTGCGCTCCTGGTGGTGCTGACCCGCCTGCCTTTCCTGGGCCATGGTTACGGGGTCGATCCCGATGCATGGCGCGCCATGTTGTCTGCGCAATTCCTGCTCGACACCGGCCGCTACATCCCGTCGCGCCCACCGGGCTACCCGGTGCCGGAGTATGTGGATGCGATCATGCTCTGGGCCGGGTTGGGCAGCAGCTGGTGGAGTGGTCTCTTGAGCGCCGTGATGTCCGGTGTCGCGGCCTTCTGGCTAGCCACGCTGGCGTCTGGCCTGGGCCGTGAGCGCTTCGTGCCGCTGGCGCTGGCCTTCGCCTTCACGCCGGTGGTGTTCATCGCCAGCCTGAGCGCGATGGACTACCTCTGGGGCGCTGCCTTCTTCCTGTGCGCGACCTGGTTCGCGCTGCAAGGCCGCGTCTGGGGGGCGGCGGTGTGGCTGGGGCTGGCGGCAGCGTCCAGGCCCACGTACGCGCTGGGTTTCCTGCCCTTGGCCCACATCCTGTTGGGCCTGCAACTGGGGCGCTTGCGCACGGCCAGGGCCTGGCGGTGCGTCCTCACCCTGGCGGCGGTGTCCGGTGGCATCACCCTGCTGCTGTTCGTGCCGGTCCTGCGGGAGATCGGCATGCGGGTGCTGGGCATGCCCGTCGCGGGCTCGATCGGCCTCACGCAGCGGCTGTTCAACCCCACGGTCGGCGTGTTCGGCCTGGTCGGGGTGCCTGCCGTGGCGGTGGCGGCCTGGTGTGCCATCCGCTCGCCTGAGCGGGTGAGCGTGGGCATGTCGAACGAGCGTCAGCGTGGCCTGGGTGCCTGGGCCTGGTGGCTCGTGGCCATCTACACCCTCCTGTTCCTGCGCTTGCCTGATGAGCCTGCCTACCTCCTGCCCGCCTTGATGGGCGGCTACATGCTGCTGGCCATGAGGGCGTCGGCGCGGGTGCTGTGGGGCCTGGCGCTGGCGATGGCGGTGTCCACCGCGGTTGGCAGCCTGGCGCGACAGCCCGATGGCGAGGTGACCCTGCGCCTGGCCGGCCCCTTGCCCCGCGAGCAAGCGCTGCAGGACAGGCGCAATTGCATCGCGTCGGTGCTGCGCAAGCACTTGGCCGGTCGGCCCGCCACCGAGTACGTGGTCACGGCGGAGTACCGTCCGCAACTGCTGTGGGCCTTGCGCGATCGCCATGCGCCCCAGTTGCTCTACACCGTCTACCGCAGCAAGGACGATGGGGCTTTGCGCGATTCAGAAGGCGTGACGTTCGCGGACGCGACCACCTTGTGGGTCCTCGACCGCGTCACCGCCACCCAGGGCGATCACTGGCAGGCGCCTGCAGGTTTGTTGCGCGTGCTGGACACTCGCAGCGATTGCCCGGACAGCGCGTTTTGACCGCTCAGCGCCGAGCCCGCATCGCGTAGCGGGCCTGCACGAACTCGAAGGCGTATGTCACCGCATCGCGGATGAGCTGTTCGCTGTCCTGGCGCTCGCGCTCGGTCATGTGGAAGGCCAGGTCCACCTGGTGGCGGATGTAGCGCGGCGGCAGCCGGTTCAGGGCCACGCACGCCACATCGGGGTGGTGGTCTTCGCTCAACAGGGGGTAGTGCACCGCCAGGTCCGACACCAGGTTCACCACCTGTTGCTCGTAGTAGTTGTGGATGGGCGAGAAGTCGGCGGGCATGGCGCGGGCTGGAGTCTGTCAACGCTTGCCAGTGTCGCCGACCCACCGCATGCCGTGGCGTGAAAAAAGCGGCAAAAACCGCAAAAGCCGCCTCGCCTCAGCCTGCGACCTTGCCCAGCACCCGCATCGAGAAGTCGATGGCCGTCACGTCTTTCGTGAGCTTGCCGATCGAGATGCGGTCCACGCCCGTGGCCGCGATGCCGCGCAGCTGCGCCAGGGTCACGCCGCCGGAGGCCTCCAGCAGGGCGTGGCCGCCCGTCATCTCCTGGTTGATGGCCACGGCCTGGCGCATCAAGGCTTCGTCGAAGTTGTCCAGCAGGATGCTGGTGGCGCCGGCCGCGAAGGCCTCGCGCAATTGCTCCAGCGTTTCCACCTCGATCTGGATGCCGATGTCGCGGCCATGCTTGGCAGCCTCTTCGGCCACCAAGGTCTGGGCGCTGAGCAGCGCCGCCGTGACCGAGCCGGCCGCGGCGATGTGGTTTTCCTTGATGAGGATGCCGTCGTACAGCGCCAGGCGCTGGTTGACGCCGCCACCCACGCGCACGGCGTACTTCTGGGCCAGGCGCAGGCCGGGCAGGGTCTTGCGGGTGTCGAGCACCGCGCAGCCGCGCGGGTTGGGCGAGGCCCGCTCGATGGCCTTCATGTGGCGGAAGGTTTGGGTCGCCACGGCCGACAGCGTCTGCAGGAAGTTCATGCTCGGGCGCTCGGCCGTCAGCAGGGCGCGGGCATCGGCCTGGACCTGGCAGACGTCGGTGTTGGCGACCATGAGGTCGCCTTCGGCGTAAGCCCACTCGATGGTGGCGGTGGGGTCCAGCTGGAGCAGGCAGGCCTCGAACCAGTCGCGGCCGCACAGCACGGCTTCTTCGCGCACCAGCAGGCGGGCCTGCACGCGTTCGCTGGGCACCAGCTGCGCCGTCCAGTCGCACACGCCCACGTCTTCGAACAAGGCGTCATGGACGTTGCGGGCGCGGGCTTCTTCCAGGGTTTCGTTGTGGTCGAACATGGTGGGTCGGCAATCGAAAAGGTTCAGGCGGCGCCGACGTTGGGCACGAAGCCCTGGGCCGGTTTGGCGATGGCGGCGGGGTGCTGCGCCACGAAGTCCAGCATGCGGTCGATGCAGCCATGGGCCTTGACGCGGATGGCCTCGTCGACGGTGATCTCGCCCACGCCACGCTCCAGGCAGTCGAGCACGCCTTGCAGGCCGTTCATGGCCATCCAGGGGCAGTGTGCGCAGCTCTTGCAGGTGGCGCTGTTGCCGGCGGTGGGCGCCTCGATCAGCACCTTGGTCGGCGCCAGCTGGCGCATGCGGTGCAGGATGCCGTTGTCGGTGGCGACGATGAACTCGGGCGCGTTCGACTCGACCACGGCCTTGAGCAGTTGCGAGGTCGAACCCACCACGTCGGCCTGGGCCACGACGCTTTCAGGTGACTCGGGGTGGACCAGCACCAGGGCGTGTGGGTGGTCCTTCTTCAACAGGTCCAG
>CAIQIL010000296.1 GCA_903871865.1 uncultured Burkholderiales bacterium | reverse complement strand
GGCGGTGCCGCCCTTGCCATCGGACACCAAGACCGTGAAGCTGTCGCCACCGTGGTAGTTGGCGTTGGGGGTGTAGGTGTAGCTGCCGTCTTCGTTGACCACGACCTTGCCGTGTTGCGGGTCGCTGGCCTTGCTGTAGTTGAGGCTGTCGCCGTTGGCATCGTTGCCTTGCACCTGGCCCGACACCGAGTTGTCTTCTTTGGTGATCTGGCTGTAGTTGCCCACACTGGGGGCGACGTTGGCCGGCGTGGCCGGGTCGGTGGGCACGTCCGCCGCGGCGGCGCTGGCTTGCGGTGCCGTGGTTTGCACCAGGCCGGCAACGCCCTCGCGTGCAGCGCTTTCGCTGAAGGCTTGTGGCGTCACGACTTCGATGACACGGTCCACGCGCAGGCCTTCTCCCAGCGAGGCACCGCCACCACCGGTCAGGCCCGCCGCGGCTGCGGCATCTGCGTCACCGCGCTCCACGGCGCCCAGCACATCGTCCAGGTCCTGCGCTGCGGCGGCCTTGGCGGCCACGCTGGTGCGTCCCGATGTGCCGGCCCCTGTGGGCGTGCGAGCCGGGGCATCGGCAGCGGCCAGGGTCACGTCATGGGGTTGCCAGGCCGGGCCTGCGCCATTGCTCACCTCGATGCGGGTGTCCGCCGCGGCCAGGATGACGTCGCCTGCGGCGATGGTGTCTCCCACCTTCAGCGCCTGCGGCGCCTCCTCGCCCGCCCGGATGACGTTGGCACGCCCCTGGAGGGTTGAAACGACACCACTGGGGGCATGCGCGGACGACTTGGGCATGGCGAAACCTCTCAAAATGTAACTGCGTTGTGAGTATGGCGTTGTGGCTTTGTCTTAGGACCGTGTCCCGCGGTGGCTTGTGTGAACAATTCCTGCCCTTGGGCTGAAATCGCATCGCCTAAGCACCGCCGGGCATCAGGGTTGGTGGCTTGTGGGGGTGGATCACGCACCCACACGCCGACCAGACTGAACCAGCTGATCGGTTATCGGAGCGGGACGGGTGCCTCTGTAGGCAATTGGTCACGCCGAAGTGCGCGGCGTGGGGCTTTAGGCCATGGGCTGTCCCAGGCGGACAGCGGTGTGGCAAGTGGCGTGGCGAGGCACCCCTCCCGGGGTCCTCGCCGTGGGCATCAGCGTTCGCGCAGGGCGTGGCTGTGGGCCTTGAGCACCGGCTTGAGCAGGTAGGCCATCACGGTTTTCTTGCCGGTGAGCACGTCCACTTCGGCCGTCATGCCGGGGATGATGGGCATCTTGTCGCTGAAGTTGGCCTGGTGGGTGCGCACCCGCACCACGTAGAAGGTGTTCTGGCCGCGCTCGTCGGTGACGGTGTCGGGGCTGATGTTCTCCACCACCGCGTCCAGACCGCCGTAGATGCCGAAGTCGTAGGCCGTGAACTTCACGGTGGCCGCCTGACCCGGGTGGATGAAGGCGATGTCGCGCGGCTGCACCTTGGCTTCCAGCACCAGGGCGTCGTCCAGGGGCACGATTTCCAGGATGTCCTTGCCCGGGGTGACGACGCCGCCCACGGTGTTGGCCAGCAGGCGCTGCACGCGGCCACGCACCGGTGACTTCACTTGGGACTTGTCCACCTTGTCGGCCAGGGCCACGGCACCTTCGTTCATTGCGTTGAGCTTGCCCAGCACTTCCGACAGTTCCTTGCGCGCCTCGTTGCGGAAGGCCAGGTCGGTTTCCTGGATCTTGCGGCCGGCCTCGGCCATGCCGGCGCCGGTGCGCGCGATCTGGGCACTGGCTTGCT
>CAIQIL010000295.1 GCA_903871865.1 uncultured Burkholderiales bacterium | reverse complement strand
GTGCTCGACCACGAGATCAACGCGCCCCAGCCCATCATGGTCGATGCCGATCTGAACATGGGCAGCCAGCCCCTGCTGCCGCGCGACGATGAGATCCTTCATGTGCTGGACTACCGCAAAGTGCGCAGCATCATCATCGAGGAATGCACCGCGGTGCACATCAACCTGCTGGAGACGATGATCGGCAAGGTCTGTGACCGGCTGATGGCCTTGCCCGGCGTGCAGGGCGTGCGCGTGAAGATCGCCAAGCTCGAAATCTTCGACGACTGCGAAGTGGCCATCCGCATGGAAACCGGCCAGTGGTGACAGCGGCGCCCACATCGGCGAAAATGGAAGGTTATGAGCCAAGCCACCGCCCCCCTGCCGTCCTTCTTCAACGACACGCCGTCTGCAGACCCCGCCCGCCGCGCGGCCGACGCGCAGCTGTTCGCACAGGCCGCCCTGGCCGTTGAAGCCGCTGCGGGCGTGCCGGTGGCCGAAGCCGCCTTGCATGCGGCCGAGCGCGCCGAAGCGTCGCAGGCCGAGGCCGAAGACGCCGCCCGCGCCAAGCGCCACGCCTTCGAGATGAACAAGCTCAGCAAGCGCCTGCACCGCGAGGTGGGCCAGGCCATCACCGACTTCCACATGATCGAAGACGGTGACAAGGTCATGGTGTGCATGTCCGGTGGCAAGGACAGCTACGGGATGCTCGACATCCTGATGAACCTGCAAAAGCGCGCGCCCATCCGCTTCGAGATCGTGGCCGTCAACCTCGACCAGAAGCAGCCGGGCTTCCCCGAGCACGTGCTGCCCGAGTACCTGACGAAGGTGGGCGTGCCTTTCCGCATCGAAGAGCAGGACACCTACAGCGTGGTCAAGCGCGTGGTGCCCGAAGGCAAAACGACCTGTTCGCTGTGTTCGCGCCTGCGCCGCGGCATCCTCTACCGCGTCGCCACCGAGCTGGGCTGCACGAAAATCGCGCTCGGCCACCACCGCGACGACATCCTGCAGACGATGTTCATGAACATGTTCTTCGGCTCCAAGATGAAGGGCATGCCCCCGAAGCTGGTGACCGACAACGGCGAGCACGTCGTCATCCGCCCCATGGCCTACTGCCGCGAGAAGGACCTCGCCACTTACGCGGAACATCGCGCGTTTCCCATCATCCCGTGCAACCTGTGCGGCAGCCAGGAAGGCTTGCAGCGCCAGCAGATGCGCGAGATGATCAACGACTGGGACACCCGCTTCCCCGGCCGCGTGGACAACATGTTCACCGCGCTGGCCAACATCGTTCCCTCGCACATGATGGACCGCAGCCTCTACCCCTTCCAAACGATCAAGGCCACGGGCGCACCCGTGCCGGGCGGCGACATCGCCTTCGACGAAGACGAGGGTTGCGGCGACACGCCGGGTGCCGCACCGACCGGTTTGCCCGGTGAAGCCAGTGTCTCGCTGGCTTCGCTGCGCATCCGCAAGGCAGACTGAGCCATGGGCCTGCGCATGGACCGGCCGGGCTTGCAGCGCAGCGTCCTGCGCTGGTTCGCGCTGCTGGCCGTGGTTTTCAGCGCGGTCTGGCTGAGCGGCTGTGCCGCCACCTCCGTCACCAGCCAGGTGCAGAGCTTCGGTCAGTGGCCGCCGGGGCGCCAGCCAGGCACCTTCGTTTTCGATGTGTTGCCCTCGCAGCAGGCGCCGCAACAGCCGGGCGCGGTCTCGCAAGACAAGCTCCAGGCCGCCGCCCTGCCCACGTTGAAGGCGCTGGGTTTCACCCTGCTGCCGCCCGACCAGGCCGAGCGCGCCGATGTGCTGGTCCAGCTGGGGCTGAGCGTGCGCGTGGAGCCGCGGCTGCGCTACGAGCCTTACGGACCGTTCGGGCCGTTCGGCCCCTTCGGCGCCTGGGGGCCGTTCCCGCCTGGCGCGCATGCCTACCCTCACGGCCTCTATGGCCGCTCGCCGGCCCACTGGCACGGGGGCTGGGCCGGGTGGGGCCCCGGCTGGGTCACGTCCATGGACCCGCCCTGGGTCACCCTGCGCGTGAGCGTGATCCTGCGGGATCGCCACACCAGCCAGGTTTTGCACGAAGCCCATGCTTCGCACGACCGCCTGGGCGCGGTGGACGAGTCGGTCCTGCCCTACCTCTTCCAGGCGGCGCTCCAAGGCTTCCCCGACGCGCCCCCCGGGCCCCGGGTGATCGACATCCCCTTGCCGCAGGGCGCGCCTTGAACCTGGCCTTGAGCCTGCGCAGACGCTGCGCACCGCATGGCATGCTCTGGGGGTTTGTCACAGACATCAGGCACCGTTCCCCCACCCTTTGACATTTTCAGGATCAGGCAGGAGTTCCATGTCGCTTTCGATCGTCATCATGGCCGCGGGCAAAGGCACCCGCATGAAGTCCGCGCGCCCCAAGGTGCTGCACAAGATTGCCGGTCGGCCCATGCTGGCCCACGTCATCGGCACCACCTCGACGCTGCATGCGCAGCAGCAGGTGCTCATCACCGGGCACGGTGCCGACATGGTCGAGGCCGACATGGCCAAAGCCTTTCCCGAGGCACCGCTGCGCTTCGTGCGCCAGGAGCCGCAGCTGGGCACCGGCCACGCCGTGCAGCAGGCCGTGCCCGTGTTGCCCGATGAAGGCGTCACCCTCATCCTCAATGGCGACACGCCGCTGATCCAGGCCAGCACCGCGCAGGCCCTGGTCGATGCCTGTGGTGGCGACAAACTCGCCCTGCTGACCATCACCCTGGCCGACCCGACCGGCTACGGCCGCATCGTGCGCGACGCTTCCGGCGAGCGCGTGCTGGCCATCGTCGAGCACAAGGATGCTTCGCCTGAGCAGCGCGCCATCCGCGAGGTCTACACCGGCATGATGGCCGCGCCCACCGCGCGCCTGAAGGGCTGGTTGTCGCGCCTGACGAACGACAACGCCCAGGGCGAGTACTACCTGACCGACGTGGTCGCGATGGCGCAGGCCGAGGGCCTGGCCGTGGTGGCCGCGCAGCCCAAAGACGAGGTCGAGGTGCTGGGCGTCAACAGCCCGGCGCAGCTGGCCGAGCTGGAGCGCCGCCACCAGCTGGCGCAAGCCACCACGCTGATGGAGCAAGGCGTGCGCCTGGCCGATCCGGCCCGCTTCGACCTGCGCGGCACCCTGCAGTGCGGCCGCGACGTGGACATCGACGTCAATTGCGTGTTCGAGGGCAGCGTGACCCTGGGCGACGAGGTGCGCATCGGTGCCAACTGCGTGATCCGCAACGCCCGCATCGACGCTGGCGCCGTCATCCACCCCTTCACCCACATCGATGGTGACAAGGACGGCGTGACCGTGGGCGAGGGCTCGCTGATCGGGCCGTTCGCGCGCCTGCGCCCGGGAGCCCAACTGGGCCGCGAGGTGCACATTGGCAACTTCGTCGAGGTCAAGAACAGCACCCTGGCCGATGGCGCCAAGGCCAACCATCTGGCCTATCTCGGTGACGCCACCGTGGGCGAGCGCGTCAACTACGGCGCCGGCAGCATCACGGCCAATTACGACGGCGCCAACAAGCACCGCACCGTGATCGGCAACAGATCGGAAGAGCACACG
>CAIQIL010000294.1 GCA_903871865.1 uncultured Burkholderiales bacterium | reverse complement strand
CACCGCGCAGGTATTCGGAGAAGCCGGGGTCGGCGTAGGCATCGGGCGGCAGGTCGTCGGTCAACAGGGCTGTGTCGATTTCTGCAGCGGCCTGCACCTTCTCCTCGGCCTTGTAGGCATGCACACCCCACAAGCCGGCAACGAGGGCCAGCAGGGGCAGCACCGAGGCCAGACGCCAGCCCCATGCGACGGGACCGTCGTCCAGGCGCCGACCATGGCCGGGTTGTCGGGACTGACCCGCTTCGTTCCATGCTCCTGCCGGGTTGCCCATCACCACCGAGCCTTGTCCACCGGCCAGCTGCAAGCCCACGACGGCGCTGGCCGCACCGATAGCCACGGGTGCCACGGCGGCACCCAGTCGTGCCACGCGCGCAGCTTCCACGGCTTGCAGACGGGCCACGCGCAGGCGTTCGGTGATGTCGTGCGGCAGCGCCCGCACGCCATCTTCCAGGCGAGCGGTCAGGCGCAGCGCGAATCGTGCCTCCAGGGCTTCGCGCTGGGCATCGGTCAGCGGTGTGTTGGAACGTGTTTTCACAGTGTGATACCCCGAGCTAGCAGTGCTTTGGACAGTGAGGCAACGGCGCGCGAGCAATGGGTTTTGACGCTCCCTTCGGAGCAGCCCATGGCGGCGGCCGTCTCTGCAACATCCAGTTCCTCCCAGTAACGCAGCAGGAACGCTTCCCGTTGACGTGCCGGCAATTTGCCGACTTCGTCTTCGATTTCCGCCAGAACCTGCCTGCGGCCGACCTGGGCCTCAGCAGCTTCCGTGCCAGTGTCTTCGACGTCCAGCGCTTCCAGCAGGTCAAAATCGCCGTCTTCGCCACCCGCGGCCGCTTCCAGGTCGCCGATGTTGGTGAACAGCGCATTGCGCACTTTCTGGCGGCGGAACCAGTCCAGTGTGGCATTGGAGAGGATGCGCTGGAAGAGCATCGGCCACTCACCTGCGGGGCGGTCGGCATAGCTCTGCGACAAGCGGATCATGGCGTCCTGAACGATGTCGAGCGCGGCGTCGTCCTGGCGCACGGCATAGACCGTGCGTTTGAAGGCGCGCAACTCCACGCTTTTCAAAAAGGCGTTGAGCTCTTCTTCTCGTGAGGGGCTGGGCAGCGGGGTCAAGACCGTGGAGGCTTACTTTTTCGGGCCGGGCGCATTATGGCATTGCGCGGGCACAAGCCCCTTCAGCGGGGGCTCAGCTTTGAATTGACCTGCGGCGGTGCGATAATGTTTGTTTTGCGCCATCTCGATCTGGCCTGAGTCCGGTTGTCCAATCGACGCCGGTGGCAGGCCGCGCAGGCTCCAAATCCGCCTCACAAGGGCGAGCGCACGGCCATCCGTGGTCGCAGCGTTGCTGCCATGTCCTCATTGGACATGCCGGTGTAGAGGGGCACCGATCGTTTTTCGTTAGAGAAATTCGGAAAGGTTCTTTCACCATGGACATGTCTCAAGCTGATACCAAGCGCGCCGGCTCCGCCGACGCACCGACCCAGGGCCTGGCTTCGCAAGGCGAGGTGCTCAACGGCTCGGAAATCCTCGTGCGCTGCCTGCAGGCCGAGGGCGTCAAGTACATGTGGGGCTACCCTGGCGGTGCCGTGCTGTACATCTACGACGCGCTGTACAAACAAGATTCGATCGAACACGTGCTGGTGCGCCACGAACAGGCGGCCGTGCACGCGGCAGACGGCTATGCGCGCGCCACCGGTGACGTCGGCGTGGCCCTCGTCACCTCCGGTCCGGGCGTGACCAACGCCATCACCGGCATCGCCACGGCCTACATGGACTCGATCCCCATGGTGATCGTGACTGGCCAGGTGCCCACGCCCGCCATCGGCCTGGACGCGTTCCAGGAATGCGACACCGTCGGCATCACCCGCCCCATCGTCAAGCACAACTTCCTGGTCAAGGACGTCAACGACCTGGCCTCGACGATGAAGAAGGCCTTCCACATCGCGCGCACGGGCCGTCCAGGCCCCGTGGTGGTGGACGTGCCCAAGGACGTCTCGCTCAAGACGACGACCTTCCACTACCCCGAGTCGGTGGAAATGCGCTCGTACAACCCGGTGCGCAAGGGCCACGGCGGCCAGATCCGCAAGGCCGTGCAGCTGCTGCTCAACGCCAAGCGCCCTTACATTTACACCGGTGGCGGCGTGATCCTGGGCGAGGCGTCCAAGGAACTGCGCGAGCTGGTCAACATGCTGGGCTACCCCAGCACCAGCACCTTGATGGGCCTGGGTGCGATTGCGGCATCTGACAAGACCTTCCTGGGCATGTTGGGCATGCATGGCACCTACGAAGCCAACATGACCATGCAGAACGCCGACGTGGTGATCGCCGTGGGCGCCCGCTTCGACGACCGCGTGATCGGCAACCCCAAGCACTTTGCCCAGGTTGAGCGCAAGATCATCCACATCGACATCGACCCGTCGAGCATCTCCAAGCGCGTGAAGGTGGACATCCCCATCGTGGGCGATGTCAAGGACGTGCTGATCGAGATGATCGCCCAGATCAAGGAGTCCACCACCCGTGCCGACGGCAATGCACTGGCCGCCTGGTGGAATCAGATCAACGAGTGGAAGAAGCGCGACTGCCTGAAGTTCAAGACCTCTGATGAGGTCATCAAGCCGCAGTACGTGGTGCAGAAGCTGGCCGAGCTGACCGCTGGCACCGACTACTACATCACCTCGGACGTGGGCCAGCACCAGATGTTCGCGGCCCAGTACAGCAAGTTCGAAGAGCCGCGCCGCTGGATCAACTCCGGGGGCCTGGGCACCATGGGCGTGGGCTTGCCTTACGCCATGGGCATCAAGCTGGCCAAGCCCGACGCCGATGTGTTTTGCATCACCGGCGAAGGCTCCATCCAGATGTGCATCCAGGAGCTCTCGACCTGCCTGCAGTACAACACGCCGGTGAAGGTGCTGTCGCTGAACAACCGCTACCTGGGCATGGTGCGCCCGTGGCAGCAGTTGGATTACGGCAGCCGCTACTCGCACAGCTACATGGACGCGCTGCCCGACTTCGTCAAGCTGGCCGAGGCCTATGGCCACGTGGGCCTGTTGATCGAACGTCCGTCGGACGTCGAGGGCGCGCTGCGCGAGGCCATCAAGCTGAAGGACCGCTCGGTGTTCCTGGACATCCGCACCGACCCCACCGAGAACGTGTGGCCAATGGTGCAGGCGGGCAAGGGCATCTCCGAGATGCTGCTCGGCTCCGAGGACCTGTGACCGGCCTTTGATGCACTGAACACCACCACGCCTGGTCGCCCCAGGCTGCCACGGACGGTCGCTTGCCGGCGACCTCATCCGGTGGCGGACAGAAGCGGCCAGGGACTTTGAAGCACACCGAACCCCATCGAACCGCAGGCCACAGCGCCGGGGTTACCGCCCCGATGACCCAAGAGCCTGCCAGGACGATCACCATGAAACACATCATTGCCCTGCTGCTGGAAAACGAAGCCGGCGCCCTGTCCCGCGTGGTCGGCCTTTTCTCGGCCCGCGGCTACAACATCGAGAGCCTGACGGTGGCCACCACCGAAGACCCCTCGCTGTCGCGCATGACCATCGTGACCACCGGCTCTGACGAGATCATCGAGCAGATCACCAAGCACTTGAACCGCCTCATCGAGGTCGTCAAGGTGGTGGACCTGTCCGAAGGCCCGTACACCGAGCGTGAGCTGATGCTCATCAAGGTGCGTGCCGTGGGCAAGGAGCGTGAAGAGATGAAGCGCATGGCGGACATCTTCCGCGGCCGCATCATCGACGTCACCGACAAGACCTACACGATCGAACTCACTGGCGACGCGGCCAAACTCGATGCCTTCATCGAGGCCATCGACCGCGCTGCCATCCTTGAAACCGTGCGCACCGGGACCAGCGGGATCGGGCGTGGCGAGCGCATCCTGCGCGTCTGATGGCTCGGCGCAGTCTCTGACGAGGCTGCCGAGCTCCCCCCGCTTTTCTTGAACCTTGTGCCTGACCCGTTCAGGCCACCAACCGATTTTTCCGACGGAGATACACCATGAAGGTCTATTACGACAAGGACGCCGATCTGAGCCTGATCAAGGGCAAGAACGTGGCCATCATCGGCTATGGCTCGCAAGGCCATGCCCACGCCCAGAACCTGCGCGATTCCGGCGTCAACGTGACGGTCGGTCTGCGCAAGGGCGGCGCCTCCTGGTCCAAGGTGGAAGCCGCTGGCATCAAGGTCGCCGAAGTCAACGACGCCGTGAAGGCCGCTGACGTCGTCATGATCCTGCTGCCCGACGAGAACATCCCCGAGGTGTACAACAACAACGTCGCCCCGAACATCAAGCAAGGCGCCGTGCTGGCTTTCGCCCACGGCTTCAACGTGCACTACAACCAGGTCGTGCCCCGCGCTGACCTGGACGTGATCATGGTCGCCCCCAAGGGCCCTGGCCACACCGTGCGCTCCGAGTACCTGAAGGGCGGCGGCGTGCCTTCGCTGATCGCTGTGTACCAGGACAAGTCCGGCAAGGCCCGTGACATCGCCCTGTCCTACGCTGCTGCCAACGGCGGCACCAAGGGTGGCGTGATCGAGACCAACTTCCGCGAAGAAACCGAAACCGACCTGTTCGGCGAACAAGCCGTGCTGTGCGGTGGTGCCGTGGAGCTGGTGAAGATGGGCTTCGAGACGCTGACCGAAGCCGGTTACGCGCCTGAAATGGCCTACTTCGAGTGCCTGCACGAGCTCAAGCTGATCGTGGACCTCATGTACGAAGGCGGCATCGCCAACATGAACTACTCGATCTCGAACAACGCCGAGTACGGCGAGTACGTGACCGGCACGGAAGTGATCAACGAGCAGTCGCGCGCCGCCATGCGCAACGCTCTGAAGCGCATCCAGACCGGCGAGTACGCCAAGATGTTCATCCTGGAAGGCCGCACGAACTACCCGAGCATGACCGCTCGCCGTCGCCTGAACGCCGTGCACCCGATCGAGACCGTGGGCGCCGAGCTGCGCGCCATGATGCCTTGGATCTCCAAGAACAAGCTGGT
>CAIQIL010000293.1 GCA_903871865.1 uncultured Burkholderiales bacterium | reverse complement strand
CCGAGGGCATGCGCTCGCGCGAGAAATATTTCTGGCAATCGGTGATCGGACTGCTGGCCGCGCTCTACCTGGTGTTCAGCATTTCGGAAAACTCGAACTTGCGCGTGCTCGAACTGTTCTTCCGCTGGGTGCAATCCGGCTTTGACGTGAACCTGCCGCCCAAGGCCGGTCTCTTCGTGCCCTTCTTCAAGGAGGTGAACTATCCGCTGGGCGTGTTGGGCTTTGTGATCCTCTCATATCTGGTGATCGTGGGCGCGAGCAATGCCGTCAACCTAACCGACGGTCTGGACGGCCTGGCCATCATGCCGGTAGCGATGGTGGGGGGCTCGCTCGGCCTGTTTGCCTACGTCACCGGCAGCGCCGTGTATTCCAAGTACCTGTTCATGCCGCACATTACCGGCTCGGGCGAACTGCTGGTTTTCTGCATGGCCATGGCCGGCGCAAGCCTGGCGTTTCTTTGGTTCAACACGCACCCCGCGCAGGTGTTCATGGGCGACGTGGGCGCGCTGGCCCTGGGCGCGGCGCTAGGCACTGTCGCCGTGATCGTGCGCCAGGAAATCGTGCTCGCCATCATGGGTGGCGTATTCGTGGCCGAGGCGCTGTCGGTGATGCTGCAGGTGAGCTACTTCAAGTACACGAAGAAGAAGTACGGCGAGGGCCGCCGCATCCTGCTGATGGCGCCGCTGCACCACCACTTCGAGAAGTCGGGCTGGAAAGAAACGCAAGTGGTGGTCCGCTTCTGGATCATCACCATGTTGCTGTGCCTGGTGGGGCTGTCCACCCTCAAGCTGCGTTGAACGGAGCGACACACCATGCACCACCTGCGTGACCTCACCGTGCTGATCCTGGGTCTGGGCGACTCGGGCCTGGCCATGGCGCGCTGGTGCGCCCGGTGCGGCGCCAGCGTGCACGTGGCCGACACCCGCGCCCAGCCGCCGCAGGCCGCCACCCTGGCCACCCAAGTGCCCGCGGCCACGTTGCACCACGGCCTGGACCCGGTGCTGCTGGCGGGCGTGAACCTGGTGCTGAAAAGCCCAGGCCTGGTGCCCGATGCGCCCGAGGTGGCGCCGCTGCTGGCCCGTGCCGACGCGCTGGGCATCCCGGTGCGCGGTGAGTTGTCGCTGTTCGCCTCGGCCCTGGCCGACCTGAAAGCCGAGATGGGCTACGCGCCCAAGGTGGTGGCCATCACCGGCACCAACGGCAAGACGACGACGACCTCGCTGACGGCCAAGCTGATCAAGCGGGCGGGCCTGCGCGTGGGCCTGGCCGGCAACATCGGGCCGACCCTGCTGGACACCCTGCGCGAGGCGCTGGAACACGAACCCACCCGCCTGCCTGAGGGGGACGATGCCCTCGCCGACGCATTGGACAACGCGGCCGACGTGCTGCCCGAGCAGCAACCTGTTGATGCGGTGGCTGACGTGGGCGACGAAGCCTTGCCCGAGAACGGCGAGCCCCCGCTGCCGGTTGGCGAAGACGGCGACCTGGCCGTGCCCGCCCAGGGCCTGTCGGACGATGCCAGCGATGCCGATGCCCCGCTGGTGCAACTGACCCCGCCGCCGCCGGCCGCCCCGACCTTCGAGGTGCTGCCCGAGGCCTGGGTGCTGGAACTCTCCAGCTTCCAGCTCGATGGCGTCAAGCACTTCGAGCCCGATGCGGCCGTGGTGCTCAACGTCACGCAGGACCACCTCGATTGGCACGGCAGCATGGTCGCCTACGCCGCGGCCAAGTCGCGCATCTACGGCCAGCACGCCACCATGGTCGTCAACCGCGACGAGCCCTTGGTCGAGGCCATGATCCCGGCGCCCGAGGTTGTCAAGTCTGGCGTGCGGGGCCGTCCGGCCCGCGTGGTGCACCGCGAGGTCGTGCGTTTCGGCCTGGACGCACCGCGTGCGCCCGGCGACTTCGGCCTGGTGGTCGAGTCGGGCATGGCCTGGTTGGTGCGCGCCATGGAGGCGGACCCGACCATCAAGCGCGCGAAAGGCGCCAAGCCCGAAGACGACGAGATCATCCTGCAGCGCCTGATGCCGGCCGACGCCTTGCGCATCCGCGGCCGCCACAACGCGTCCAACGCCCTGGCCGCCCTGGCCCTGGCCACGGCGATCGGTTGCCCGCTGGCACCCATGCTGCACGGCCTGCGCGAGTACCGCGGCGAGCCGCACCGCGTCGAACACGTGATGACGCTGCGTGGTGTCGACGCCATCGACGACAGCAAGGGCACGAACGTCGGCGCCACCGTGGCCGCGCTGCTGGGCCTGGGCGCCGATTTGTCGCCGGGCAAGCTCAGCCTCATCCTGGGCGGCGACGGCAAGGGCCAGGACTTCGGCCCGCTGCGCGAACCCGTGGGCCGTTTCGCCCGCGCCGTGGCCCTGATCGGCCGCGATGCCGAGGCCATCGGCCAGGTGCTGGCCGGCGTGCAAAGCCCGGCGGG
>CAIQIL010000292.1 GCA_903871865.1 uncultured Burkholderiales bacterium | reverse complement strand
CGTTCCCCGTGTTGTAGAGCACCAAGGGAGGGGTTTTCACGCCAGGGCCTGCAGCTGTGCGCAAGGGCTCGCGCAAAGGGCCCGCGGGCAGCAGCCAGCCGTTGCCTGCGCCACGCTCGTCGAACACCACGACTTCGATGTCGCGCCGCAGCGCCAGGTGCTGCAGGCCGTCGTCGCAGACCAGGATGTCGGTGTCGGGGTGCGCCTGCAGCAGTGCGCGGCCACCGAGGGCGCGCTTGGGGCCGACCATGGTGGGCACGCCCGTGCGCCGGAAGATCAACCAGGGCTCATCGCCGGTGTCGCGCGCGCTCAAGGTGTTGACGCTGTCGCGGTCCAGCAAGCGCGGCTGGGCGGGGTCGATCGCAGCACCGTAGCCTCGGCTGAGCACGCCGGGCGTCATGCCGCGCGCCTGCAGGTGCTGGAGGATGGCGATGGTGACCGGCGTCTTGCCCGCACCACCCACGATGCGGTTGCCGACCACGAGCACGGGCACCGGCAGTTTGTCAGCATGGAGCCAGCCTTGCGCGCTGGCCAGGCGACGCAGCGCGACGACCCTGCCCATCAGGCAGGACAGCGGCCACAGCGCACAGGCCAGCGGCCCGCGACGCAACCAGGCGCGCTGCAGGGTGCTGGCCAGGGCGCTCACTGTGCGGTGGGGGCTGTCGGTGCGGCGGGTGCCGCCGTGGTCGGCGATGCGCCGCTTTGCCCTTGCGTGGCAAACGTCAGTTGGGTCAGGCCCACACGGCGTGCTGCGTCCATCACATTGATCACGCTCTGGTGCGTGGCGGCCGCATCGGCCTTCACCACGACCACCACGTCCCGCGAGGTGCCCGCTTCGGCGTTCAGGCCTGCCGCCAGGGCTTCCACGTTGCGGCCTTCCAGCATCCGCTGGTTGACCATGTAGCGCCCGTCGGAGGCCACCAGCACCTGCAGCTCCTTGGGCCGCACCGAAGCCGCCTGCGCATTGGCCGCGGGCAGGTTGATCTTCAACTCGGTCATGCGCGAGTAGGTGGTGGTGAGCATCAGGAAAATCAGCACCACCAGCAGCACGTCGATGAACGGGATCAGGTTGATCTCGGGCTCTTCGGGCGCGTGTCGCTTGCGAAAATTCATCGGCATGGCGGTGTCCGTCCGGGCGTCAGCGGCGCGGTGCGCTCAGGCGCAGGATGTGCGGCACCATGCGATCGGCCGACTGCTCCAGCGCCAGGGTGTAGCCCTCGATCCGGGCGCGGAAGTGCCGGTAGGCGATCAGCGAAGGGATGGCCACGATCAGGCCGAACGCCGTGTTGTACAGCGCCACCGAAATGCCGTGCGCCAGATCGGCGGGGTTGGTGCCTGCATTGGCCTGGGCGCCGGACGCTCCGAAGATCTCGATCATGCCGATCACGGTGCCCAGCAGGCCCAGCAGCGGCGCCGCACTGGCGATGGTGCCCAGCGCGCTGAGGTTGCGTTCCAGGCGGTGCACCGCGTCGCGGCCGGCCGACTCGAACGCGCCGCGCAGGTTCGCTTCGGTGATGCGTTGCTCGGCCGCGGCAGCGCGCAGGCCTTGGGCCAGCACCATGCCCAGGATGGAGTTCTCGGCCAGCTTGGTGAGCGTGTCGGCCGGGGGCAGGGCGGTG
>CAIQIL010000291.1 GCA_903871865.1 uncultured Burkholderiales bacterium | reverse complement strand
CGCAAAAAGCGAGTCCCACGCCCCTTTTTGGGGCGCGCATGCCGCTTTCAGGCTGAACACAGCACTCAAAGCCAACGGCTGCGCCGCACAGCCTGCCCCACCCACCCCCAGAACGCCCTGGCCCCATCCCCCGAATGCCGCCAGGCCGCGGGCAACACCCAGGCCAGCATGGTGACTTCGACGGCCAGCAGCGCGGCCAGCAGGCCGGCCTGCCCCGCCTCACCGGGCAAACGGCCCAGCAACGCGGCCAGGCCCAGGCCGCTGGCGTTCACCACCAGGAAGATGGCGCTCAGGCGCACGTGGGCGTTGGTGGCCGTCAGCACGATGGAGCTCACGTTCCACACCGCCGACACCCAGGACACGGCCAGCAGCATCACCAAAGTGAGCTGGTCGTGGTGGCCCGGCCCCAGCCAGAGGCGGCTGATCCAGGGGCCCAGCAACGCCAGGCCCGCGCAGGCCAAGAGGCCGGCGCCCGTGGTCAGGGCCCAGGCGCTGCGGTGCAGGCGGCGGATCTGCGCCAGGTCGCCCTCGCCGTGCGCGCGCGACACCTCGGGCGACACCGCGTTGTTCAGCACATTGGTGAGCTGCACCGGCAGGCGCGCCAGCGTGCGCATGGCCGAGAACACCGCCACGGCCGCGCTGCCATGCAGGGCACCGATCAACAAAATGGGCCCTTGCAGCGCGATGGCATAGCCCACGGGAAAGGCCATGAAGGCCAGCGAGGGCCACAGCAGGCGGCGCAGCAGGTGCGGGTCGGCCGGCACGCGGGGGTGGAAGAGCCAGTCGCAGCGGCGGCGCAGCAGCGCCCATTGCCACAGCAGCATCACGGCGCGCACGGCGAGGGTCAGCAGGCACAGGGTCAACGGTGACAGGCCGCGCAGCAGCACCAGCGCGGCCACGGCGGCTTCGGCCAGGCGGGCCAGGTTGGACCAGGTCGTGCCGAAGGCATTGAAGCCGGCGCAGCGGAAGCCCGCCTGCACCACCGCACCCGAAAAGCCCAGCGCCACCTGCGCGGCCAGGCCCAGGAGGATGGCCACGCTGAGCCCGGTGCCCAGGCGCGGCGAGGCGGGCAGCGCGCCGAACCACGTCAGGCCTGCGGCGATGGCGCCCAGCAGCAGGGCCAGGGCCGCGGCCAGCCAGGCCACGCCCTGCGCGCCACGGAAGGTTTGCTGGGCACCGCGGAGGTTGCCGGCGCCCGCGCGCATGGCCATCTCGTTGCCGGCAGCCGAACTCACGCCGAGGTCGGCCAGGGCCAGGTAGGCGGGGATGGCCGAGAGCATCAGCCAGTCGCCATAGAGGTCGGCGCCCCAGTGGCGGAAGTACAGCGGCGTCAGCAGCACCTGGGTGGCGATGGTCACCGCCTGGCCAAAGCCATTGGCCGCCAGGGCCGCGAAGATGCGTTGCCTGACCGACACCTCAGGGGCCCGTCCGTGCAGGGTTCATGGCCCCGAGCGAGGCCAGGGCCGACAGGGCATCGCCCTCGCAGCGCCGCTGGAAGGCGTGCCAGTCGTGCGCGCGGAACCACGCTGCAACGGACTCGCCCGGGGCCAGCAGGCGCAGCGAGGCCACGGGCTTGCGGGTCTCGGCCATGTCGAGGCGGCGCGGGTAGAGCACCTCGGTGCCGCGCGTGCTGCCGAAGTCGAGGAAGAGGTTGCGGCCGTAGGCCTGGGCGTCGTAGGGGTCGAAGTGCGGGTGGACCTGGAACTCGTTGACGAACAGGCGCGGCGTGCTGGCCTGCAAGGCCATCAGCGTGCCGATGCGGTGCAATTGGTTGAGCGCGGTGTAGAGGCAGGCCCATTCGGCGGGGGTGCGCGCCGCTGGCAAGGGCGGCGACGGCGGTGCCGCCACCAGGCCCAGGGCCACGGTGCGCAGGTGGCCGAAGGCCTGTTGCAGCGCGCAGCGGGCGGCTGTGGGCTGGGTGTCCCAGGGCAGACCGACCAGGGGCTGCAGGGCCTGGCGCAAGGCGGGCAGCACGCCGTCGCGGAAGAGGTCGTCCAGCGTCATCTGGCTGGGCCGCACGCCGCCACAGAACACCAGGCAGCCGCCAGCGCTCAGGCGCTGGTGGCGCTCGGGCTGGCGCAGCCGGTTCAAGCAGGGGCGCAGGGCGCGGCGGGCGGCCACGCGGGTGCGCACGGGCCAGGGCACGGCCACCGGGTCGGCCTGGGCGAGGTCGCTGTCCATGGGCTCGTTCAGCGGGGCATCCAACGGGTACAGGCCCATGCTGCCTGGCGGCAAGGCCACGTCCACTTCGGGCAACTGGCCCACGTGCAGGTAGCGCAGGTCGCTGCGCTGGCGCAAGGCGGGGTGGCATTGCCACAGCTCGATCAGGCTGTTGAGCCCGTCCCACAGGACGACGCAGGCGCCCGAAGCCGGCAGCAGGCCCAGGCCGCCGTGCTGCAGCACCAGGCTTTCGATGAGGATGGGCGCTGCGCCGGCCTGGGCAGTGCGGCGCAGCACGGCGCGCAGGACCGCGTTCACGCGCAGGGCCGCGATGGCCCAGCGCAGGCGGTTGAAGTCGCTGAAAACCAGGCGCACCGGCACGGCGGGCGCGCCTGAGAGCGTGACGGTGCACGAATCCATGTGAGAGACAGCCCAGGGCAAGACCCCCGGATGCTAAGCCCTGTTCATGGCAGTGCGTGCAGGCTCAGGCCTTCATGAAGCCCAGGTCGGTGCTGGCGAAACGACCCATCGTCGGGAACACGTCGAGCAACTGTGTGCTGCTCAAACCGAACCAGCGTCCCAGGGTGGCGCCCATCTGCACCGCAGACTGCTTGGGCAACAGCACACCGTTGTAGAGCTGGTCGGGGCTGCCTGTGAAGTCGTTGTTCTGGGTGTTCTTGGTGCCGAACACTGGGAAAGCGCCGTGGATGTCTCCGCCCTTGACGGCACCGCCCATGACGAACTGGTGGCTGCCCCAACCGTGGTCGGTGCCATCGCCGTTGCTGGTGAAGGTCCGGCCAAAGTCTGACGCCGTGAAGGTTGTGACTTGGTTGCCCACGCCCAAGGACTGCAGCACGTTGTCGAAATAGGCCAAGCCCTGGTCCAGCATCATCATCAGCTCGGTGTGGCGGGTGTTCTGCGCGCTGTGGGTGTCGAAGCCGGGCAATGTGACAAAGAACACCTGGCGCTTGAGGCCCAGTTTGGGCGCAGCGGCAATCATGGCGGCAACCATGCGAAGCTGATCGGCCAGACCGCCGCGAACACGGCCCGTCACGGGCAACTGGATGTCCAGCACTGACGAGGGCCCAAAGGGCGAGGCCTCCACATCGGGCAAGGTGCTCGCCAGCTGCGCCTCGGCCTGGATGCTGGCCTGGTGG
>CAIQIL010000290.1 GCA_903871865.1 uncultured Burkholderiales bacterium | reverse complement strand
TGCGCCTGGCCGTGACCGCCTCCGCGATGGTTTCTGCGCTCGCGCTCACCGCGCCCGCCCAGGCCGCCACCAAGGTCTGCATCTTCGATTTCCTGGGCACCTCGGGCGATGCCTTCAACCTGGCGCGCGACTTCGCCGTGGCCATGCAGCGCGAGGGCGTGGAGCTCGAACTCAAGGGCTACAACGACGAAGGGCAGGCGCTCAATGCCTACACCACCGGGCAGTGCGACGGCCTGCTGGCCACGGGCTTTCGCACGCGCCAGTTCAACGCGGTGGCGGCCTCGACCGACTCGCTGGGCGCCACCACCATCGTGCGCAATGGCAATGTGGACATCGCCGGCACCTACGAGGTGCTGCGCAAGCTCATCCACACCTTCGCGGCGCCTTCGCCCCAGGTCGCCAAGCTGATGGTGCAGGGCGAGCACGAGGTGGTGGGCATCGCGCCGGCCGGCGTGGCCTACCCCTTCATGGTCGATCGCAAGATCAACTCGGTGGAGGCCCTGGCCGGCAAGCGCATCGTTGCGCTGGCCTACGACCCGGCGCAGGCGGCCATGATCCAGCGCATCAAGGGCATCCCCGTGCCGGCGACCATCTCCGACTTCCACCTCAAGTTCAACAGCGGCCAGGTGGACATGCTGGCCGCGCCGACCATGGCCTACCTGCCGCTGGAGCTGCACAAGGGCCTGGGCAGCAAGGGCGCCATCACGCGCTTCCCGCTGCTGGTGGTGACCTACCAGATGGTGGTGCGGCACAGCAAATTCCCGCCGGGCTTCGGCGCCCAGGCGCGCACCTTCTGGGCTGGCCAGTTCGACCGGGTCATGCAGCTCATCCGCCGGGCCGATGCCTCCGTGCCGCCGCAGGCCTGGATGGACCTGGAGCCGCAGGACAACGTGCGCTACACGCAGCTGCTGCGCGAATCCCGCATGCAGCTCACCCAGCAAGGCCTGTACGACAAGCGCGGCTTGAAGATCCTCAAGCGCATCCGCTGCCACGTCAACCCGGCCGATGCGGAGTGCGGCACCAAGCAGGAAGAAGACTGAGCCTGGCGGGGCGTGGACAGGGCGTTGGCCAGACATGGACCGGGCATTGACCCGGATGCCCATCAGGCCAAAGCCGCGGGCACACAATGGGCGCCTCACAGGAGAGCCCGCCGCATGACGTCCACCGCCCTTCCCTCCCTTCCCACGTCGATGACCGAGGTCGCCATCGCCCAGCCGGGCGGCCCCGAGGTGCTGCAGCCGCGCCAGGTGCCGTTGCCCGTGCCCCGCGCGGGCGAGGTGCTGGTGAAAGTGGCCGCCGCGGGCGTGAACCGGCCGGACGTGCTGCAGCGCCGTGGCCTCTACCCCATGCCCCCGGGCGTGAACCCGACGCCGGGCCTGGAGGTGGCGGGCACGGTGGTGGCCTTGGGTGATGGTGTGGGGGATGGTGTTGGGGATGGCGTGGCGGCATTCCAGATCGGCGATGCCGTCTGCGGCCTCACCGAAGGCGGTGGCTACGCCGAGTACTGCGTGGTGCCGGTCACCCAACTGCTGCCCCAGCCCGCGGGCCTGAGCGCTGCGCAGGCCGCGGCCCTGCCCGAAACCTTTTTCACCGTCTGGGCCAACCTCTTCCAGACCGGGCGCGCCCGCGCCGGCGAAACCCTGCTGGTGCACGGTGGCACCAGCGGCATCGGCTCCACGGCCTTGATGCTGGCGCGCGAGTTCGGCTTGAAGGCCATCTCCACCGACGGCGGGCCCGACAAGGGCGAGTGGGCGCAGCGCTTCGGTGCCGAGCTCAGCATCGACCACCGCAGCGGCGACTTCCTGCCCCAGGTGATGGCCTGGAGCGGCGGGCGCGGCGTGGACATCGTCCTGGACATCATGGGCGCCTCGCACTTCGAGCGCAACCTCGGTGCCCTCACGCGCGACGGCCGCCTGCTGCTG
>CAIQIL010000289.1 GCA_903871865.1 uncultured Burkholderiales bacterium | reverse complement strand
GCGCGCGCGCAGCCTTGGGGTTGTCGGCCTCGACAAGACCGTTGATGGTCTTGCCGGAAGCGTCCAGGGCTTCGAAGCGGAAGGCGGGCATGGTGCGTTCTGGCCTTTATGCGGGGCGCGTTCGTGCGGGGCTCATTCCCGCGTCACGCGCAAAACCTCTTCCAGCGAGGTCACGCCTTCGGCCACCAGGCGGTCGCCGTCTTCGCGCATGGTCTTCATGCCATTGAGCTGGGCGATCTCGAAGAGCTTGGCCTCGGCCGCCTGGGCGTGGATGAGGCCGCGGATTTCGTCATCGGCCACCATCAGCTCGTACACGCCGGTGCGGCCCTTGTAGCCGCTCATGCCGCACTCGGTGCAGCCCACCGGGTGCCACTTGCCCTGGCCGTCCTGGCGCTTGCAATGCACGCACAGCTTGCGCACCAGGCGCTGGCCCAGCACGCCGAGCAACGAAGACGACAGCAGGAAAGGCTCGATGCCCATGTCGGTCAGGCGGGTGACGGCGCTGGGCGCGTCGTTGGTGTGCAGCGTGGCCAGCACCAAGTGGCCGGTCAGGGAGGCCTGCACGGCGATCTGCGCGGTTTCGAAGTCGCGGATTTCACCGATCATGATGACGTCCGGGTCCTGGCGCAGGATGGCGCGCAAGGCCTTGGCGAAGGTCAGCTCGATCTTGGCATTGACCTGGGTCTGGCCGATGCCATGCAGCTCGTACTCGACCGGGTCTTCCACGGTCAGCACATTGGTCGTGGCCGCATCGACCGTGCTCAGGCCCGCGTACAGCGTCGTCGTCTTGCCCGAACCCGTGGGGCCGGTGACCAGCACGATGCCGTGCGGCTGGCGCAGCAGGCGCTTGAAGCGGTCGAGCGAGTCACCGCTCATGCCCAGCGATTCGAGGGTGAACTTGTTGGCGTCGCCCTTGTCCAGGATCCGCAGCACGGCGCGCTCGCCATGGGCCGAGGGCAAGGTGGAGACCCGCACGTCCACCGCGCGCCCGCCGATGCGCAGCGAGATGCGGCCGTCCTGCGGCATGCGCTTCTCGGAGATGTCCAGCTCGGCCATGATCTTCAGGCGCGAGATCAGCGCGGCGTGCAGGGCCTTGTTGGGCTGCACCACCTCGCGCAGCGTGCCGTCCACGCGGAAGCGCACGGCCGAGGAGCGCTCGTAGGGCTCGATGTGGATGTCGGAGGCGCCGTCTTTCGCGGCCTGTGTCAGCAGCGCGTTGAGCATGCGGATGATGGGCGCGTCGTTGCTGGACTCCAGCAGGTCTTCGACGGCGGGCAGGTCCTGCAGCATGCGGGACAGGTCCACCGCGCTTTCGACCTCGCCCACCACGGCGGCGGCGCTGCCCTCACCCGCGGCATAGGCCGTGGCGATGCGCTGCGAGAGGGTCTCGGCCGGCTCCTGCTCGATGGCGTGCACCGTGAACTTGCGCATCACCTCGGACAGGGCCGAGGGCGACACACCAGGCGTGGCCCACAGCGTGGCGCGGTCGCCACCCTGCTCGGAGAGGACCTCCAGCAGCAGGCCATTGGCCATGGCGAAGGTGTAGGGAAGGGGGTGACGTGCGCCCATGTGGAGCCTCGCGGGTCAGGGGGCCTTGGGATCGGCTTGCGGCGCCAGCTTGGGCGCATAGCCCGAGGCACCGGGCATCAGCACCGTCGGGGCGGGCGCGTTGGGGTCGTCCAGCGGCTGCTTGACCGGCGGCATGGTCAGCTGGTTGCTGAGCTTGAGCGGGTCCAGCACCGGCGCGGCGTTGACCTTGTTGAGCACCACGCTGGACTCCGGCTGGCTGTTGACCTGCTTCTGGCGCATGAAGTCGTAGCGGTCTGAGGTCAGGGCGTTGCTGTCGTCCTGGTTGCGGATGACGACGGGGCGCAGGAAGACCATCAGGTTGGTCTTGTTGCGCGAGCGCGAGCGGCTCTTGAAGAGGTTGCCCAGCACGGGGATGTCACCGAGCAGCGGCACCTGGGTGTCGCCGTTGCTGAACTCGTCTTTCAGCAGGCCGCCCAGCACCAGAGTGGCGCCATCGTCGATCACCACGGTGGTTTCGATGGAGCTCTTGTTCGTCGTCAGGCCGGAGGTGTTGGTCTTGCTGGACGCATCGACCGAGGAGTTCTCCTGGAACACCGTCATGCGCACCGTGCCGCCCTCGCCCACCTGCGGACGCACGCGCAGCGTCAGGCCGACGTCCTTGCGCTCCACGGTGGTGAAGGGGTTGACCGTGCCCGAGCTGCCGGAGTTCGAGTTGGAGTAGGACCCCGTCACGAAAGGCACGTTCTGGCCCACCACGATTTTGGCTTCCTCGTTGTCCAGCGCGATCATGTTCGGCTTGGACAGCACGTTGCCGTCGGCATTGGTCTCCAGGAAGCTGGCCAGCGCACCCAGGCTGTAGCTGCCGTCGGCCAGCTTGTGACCGAAGGCCAGGTTCAGACCCTTGACCGCCGCGGCGGTCGATTTGGCCGCACCGATCAGGCTGAAGAGGCTGACCACGCTGCCCTGCGCCAGGTTGGTGCCGGCCAGGACCTTGTTGTTGTCGCCAATGCCACCCGCCCACTGGAAGCCAGCCTCGGCCAGTTTCTGCTCGCTGACCTCGACGATCATGGCCTCGATGTAGATCTGGGCACGGCGGCCATCGAGCTGGTCGATGACGGCGCGCAGCTGGCGGTACAGCGCGTCGGTGGCCGTGATGATGAGCGAATTGGTGCTCGGGTCGGCCTGGATGAAGCCGCCCGTGGAGGGCTGGGCCGAAGCGGCCACCGGCGAGGTGGACTGCGTCGACGCCCCGCCGGAGGCCCCGCCGCCACTGCTGAGGTTGATGCCCGAGGGCGCCGTGGTCGTGCTGCCGCCGCCCGGTGTGGTGCTGCCGCCCCCGCTGCTGCTGGCGCCACCCGCGCCCGGGAAGGCCGCGCGCAGCACCTGCGCCAGCTTCACGGCATCGGCGTTCTTGAGGTAGACGACGTGGATGCCACTGCCGCCCAGACCAGCCGTGCCGGGCCGGTCCAGGCGCTGGATCAGGCTGCGCACCAGGGACATGCGGGCCGCATTGGGCGCGCGCACCATCAGCGTGTTGGTGCGGACTTCGGCCATCACCAGCGTGCCCTGTCCCGTCGTGGCGCCCGCAGCCGCACCCGGCGCGGTGCCGCCGCCATCGGCCAGCTTCTGCACCATGGGCGCGAGGTCGGCGGCGATGGCGTACTGCAGCGGGATGGCCTCCATGTCGGTGGCCGAAGGCACGTCAAGCGCCGCGATCATCTCGCCCAGGCGCTTGAGGTTGTCGGCGTAGTCGGTGATGACCAGCGTGTTCGTGCCCGCGTTGGCGTTGATGGTGTTGTTCGGGCTGATCAGCGGGCGCAGCACCGTCACCAGGTTGGCCGCGCTCTCGAACTGCAGGCGGAAGATCTGCGTGAGCACCTGATCGCCCGAGCGCTTGACCGAACCCACCTCGACCGTGCCCGTCTGCAGCTTGGCCAGATCGGAAGAGCACACG
>CAIQIL010000288.1 GCA_903871865.1 uncultured Burkholderiales bacterium | reverse complement strand
TTCCTGCGCAATGTGCTGATCTATTTCGACGGCCCGACCAAATCGGAGGTGGTCGATCGCGTGCTCGGCCAGCTCAAGCCCGGTGGCCTGTTCTTCATCGGGTCGGCCGAAGGGCGCGTGCCCTGCAGTGCCAGCCTCCAGTCGCTCACCCCCGGGGCCTTCCGCAAGGTTTGAAGCCACCGACCATCCCCATGAAGTCCGCCACCCTGTTCCGCGACCGCCCCTGCGCCCAGCCCGATGCCGCCATCACCGCGGCGTCCGCCCTGCCGATGCTGGTCATCCACCCCGGTGACGTGGTCTGCGTCAACGAAGGCACGACGGTGCAGACCTTGCTGGGCTCGTGCGTGGCCATTTGCATGGTCGACGCGGGGCACACCGTGGGCGCCATGTGCCACTACGTTCACTGCGCCAGCCCACGACCGGGACACGACAAGGACGCAACTTTCGCCGAAGTGGCCATGCAGCGCATGTTTGCCGAGCTGCGCTCGCGTGGCGTGGACCCGCGGGCCTGCGAGGCCTACGTCTGTGGCGGTGGTGCGATGCGGCTGCAGGGGCTGGAGGGCGCGCCCTCCGTGGGCTCCCGCAACGTGGCGTGGGCCCGCCAGTTTTTGGCAGCGCAGGGTGTGCTCACCCATGAGGTGTCGGTCGGCGGCGGTGCCTGCTACCGCAAGGTCCACTGGCGCGTGGGCCAGGGCGCGCCCGTGGTGCGCGTGTTGCCCATCGAAGGGAAGAGCTGATGCCAGTCAAGGTCTATGTCGTCGATGACTCGGCCGTCGTGCGCCAGGCCATCCAGCACCTGCTGCAAGACGAGCGCGACATCGAACTGATCGGCAGCGCGCCCAACGCCATGCTGGCCGCTGCGGCCATCCGCAAACGCCGCCCGGACGTCTTGTTGCTCGACATCGAGATGCCCGGCATGGACGGCCTGACCTTCCTGCGCCAGATCATGGACGAGGACCCCATCCCCACCGTGATCTGCTCGACCTTGTCCACCTCGGGCAGCCAGGTCGCGCTGGAGGCGCTGGCGTCTGGCGCGGTGGCGGTGATGGCCAAGCCGCGCATGGGCCTCAAACAGTTCCTGGACGAGTCCCGCCTGGAGGTCGTGCAAACGCTCAAGGCCGCCGCGGCCAGCCGACCCCGTGCAGGCATGAAACCGGCTGCAGCCGGGGCAGTGTCAGCCTCTGCATCTGCGAGCGCGGCGTCCGCCAAGCCGCGGCCGGCGCCTGCCCAGGCCGTGGCCGGTGTCCATGCGCTGTCGGTCAACAAGCCCGTGGTCATGGGCGCATCGACGGGCGGCACCCAGGCGCTGGAGGCCGTCCTCACCCGCTTGCCGGTGGACTGCCCGGGCATCGCCATCGTGCAGCACATGCCGGAGAACTTCACGCGCATGTACGCGGACCGGCTCAACAACCTGTGTGCCATGGAAGTGCGCGAGGCCCGCAGCGGTGACCGCCTGCAACGCGGCACGGTGCTGATCGCGCCCGGTGGCAAGCACATGCAGTTGACCAAATCGATGGGCCAGTATTTCGTCAAGGTGCTGGACGGCCCGCCCGTCAACCGCCACAAGCCCTCGGTGGACGTGCTGTTCCGCTCGGCCGCCGAGGTGGCGGGCAAGGACGTGATGGGCATCATCCTCACGGGCATGGGCGATGACGGCGCGCGCGGCATGAAGCTCATGCACGACGGTGGCGCCCGCACCGTGGCGCAAGACGAAGCCAGTTGCGTGGTGTTCGGTATGCCCATGGAAGCGATCAAGCTGGGCGGTGTCGACGATGTGCGGCCGCTGTCGGGCATGGCCGATGCCATCCTGCGCTTCGACGCGCGGGCCTGATCTGCACCAGGAACTGCAGTGCCTGGGCCTACACTGCGGCCTCCAGCCCTTTCACCGCGGAGTTCGCCATGTGCCAGTTGCTGGGCATGAACTGCAACACCCCCACCGACATCGTCTTCAGCTTTTCGGGCTTCGCCCAGCGCGCTTGCGAGCACGCCGATGGCTTTGGCATCGCCTTCTTCGAGGGCCGGGGCTTGCGCCACTTCGTGGACCACCTCTCGGCCGAGAACTCGCCGGTGGCCGAGCTCATCCAGCGCTACCCCATCCAGAGCAAGCAGGTGATCGCGCACATCCGCAAGGCCACCCAAGGCCGCGTGGCGCTGGAGAACTGCCACCCCTTCGTGCGTGAGCTCTGGGGCCACTACTGGGTGTTCGCGCACAACGGCAACCTGGTGGACTTCCACCCGCGCCTGCACGCCGCGTTCAAGCCCGTGGGCGACACCGACAGCGAGCGCGCCTTTTGCTGGCTGATGCAGGAGCTGGCCAAGAGCCACGCCGCCATGCCCTCGGTCGACGAGCTCACGCGCACGCTGTCCGAGCTGATGCCGCAGGTGGCACGCCACGGCACCTTCAACTGCATGCTCAGCCAGGGCGATGCGCTGTGGGCGCATTGCAGCACCCACCTGCACCACCTGGTGCGCCAGCACCCCTTCGGCGTGGCTCGCCTGCAGGACCAGGACGTCGAGGTGGACTTCGCGGAGCTGGCGCAGCCGGGTGACCGCGTGGCCGTCATCGCCACACAGCCGCTCACCGTGGGCGAGCCCTGGGTGGCCATGCAGCCGGGTCAGCTGCTGGCTTTTGTGGACGGCTTGCCGCGCCCCTGAGCCGCGGGCCCCAGCCCCGAGGCCTGCAGCACCGCGCTGGCCAGGGCCTCCTGAGTGCCGGTCTGGCCGAAGAAGCTCAGCTGGCCTTCCAGCAGGAGGTGGCTCAGCCCGTGGACCAGGCTCCAACGTGCCAGTGCGCGCAGCATCGTGGCCTCGTCGATGGGGCCGGTGTGCCCGGCGGGACGAGAATCCTCCAGCAATTGCCCGAAGGCGGCCAGCGCGGCTTCCTGCAGCTCGGCGCTCTCGCAAGCCCGCGTGAAGCGACCGAACATCAGCCGGAACAGGGCAGGGTGGGCTTGCGCGAAGCGCACATAGCCCAGGCCCGTGGCGACCGGGTCGGTGTGGGATGCGGCCTGCGCGTCGCGTTGCGCCTGGGCGAAGCGGCGAAAGCCCTCGGCCGCCACGGCGCTGAGCAGGGCGTCCTTGTCGGCGAAGTGCCGGTACACGGCGTTGGCCGACACGCCCAACTCCCGTGCCAGCGCGCGCAGGCTCAGCTCCGATGCGTCGTGGGCCTCGAGCGCCGTCAGGCCGGCTTCGATGAGGGCGTTGCGCAGGTCACCGTGGTGGTAAGCGCGGTCGGGATTGCTGGAAACCATGATGTTGACATTGTCCACATTCCATGGTGTCATGCGCATGTTCACGCTGTCAACATGTCATCAGCCTGAGGAGACCCCACCATGTCCCTGACCCTGCCCTGGACCGGCCCGCGCCCGGTCGATGCCACCCAGCCCACCTTCCTGGACGATGTGTTCGCGCCCGCGCCCAGCGAGTCGGAAACCACCGCCTTGCGCGTGGACGGTGTGTTGCCTGAGGCGCTCAGCGGCCTCTACGCCCGCATCGGTCCCAACCCGATGAAGCCCCAGCCCAAACGCTACCACTGGTTCATCGGCGACGGCATGGTGCACGGCCTGCGCCTGCACGGTGGGCGGGCCGAGTGGTACCGCAGCCGCTACGTGGGCAGCAACAGCGCGCACAAGGCCCTGGGGCGCCCGCTGCTGCCAGGGCCGCGACATGGCCCTGGTG
>CAIQIL010000287.1 GCA_903871865.1 uncultured Burkholderiales bacterium | reverse complement strand
CATGATGGGCTTGTGGTAGCCGCGGCGGATGGCGCCCTGGCCTTCGCCCACCGTCTGCTCGAACACGCGGAAATAGCCGCCCAGGTTGGCGCGGCCGAACTCGTTGTTGAAGGCCGCGCCGCCCAGCGGGCCCTCGACCATGATCTGCAGCGGGCTGGCGATGTGCTCGGGCTTGCCGACGGGGTGTTGCTCCCACGGTTCGTTCGTGCCGGGCAGGTGCAGGTTGGACACCGAGAAGCCCGTCAGGCCCGACTTGGGGCGCGAACCCCGGCCGGTGGCGCCTTCGTCGCGGATCTCACCGCCCGCGCCGGTCGAGGCGCCGGGGAAAGGCGAAATGGCGGTCGGGTGGTTGTGTGTTTCCACCTTCATCAGCACGTGGGCCAGCTCGTCGCGGGCCTGGTACTGCGGGGCGTTGGTGTAGCCGGCGGGCATCCAGCGCTCGATGGCGTGGCCTTCCATCACCGAGGCGTTGTCCGAGTAGGCCACCACCGTGTGCTGGGGGTTCAGCTTCTCGGTGTTGCGGATCATGCCGAACATCGAGAGCTCTTGCGCCTGGCCGTCGATGGTGAACTGCGCGTTGAAGATCTTGTGGCGGCAGTGCTCGGAGTTGGCCTGCGCGAACATGGTCAGCTCGACGTCGGTCGGGTTGCGCTTCAAGCCCGTGAAGGCGGTGACCAGGTACTCGATTTCGTCGTCCGACAAGGCCAGACCGAAGGTGACATTGGCCTCGTCCAGCGCCTTGCGGCCCTGGCCCAGCACATCGACGTGGGCCATGGGCGCGCCCAGCTTCTCATCGAAGAGGTGGCGGGCGTCTTCGCGGCTGGACAGCACGCTTTCGGTCATGCGGTCGTGCAGCAAGGCCGCGATGGCCTGGAGGTCCTGCTCGGCCAGGGGCTTGGCACCGCCGCCGAAACTGCCCATCAAGGCGCCCATGACGCCGGCCTTGACCGTGATGCGGTACTCGGTGACGCGCTCGACGCGGCGGATGGCCAGGCCACAGTTGTGGGCGATGTCGGTGGCCTTGGAGGCCCAGGGCGAGACCGTGCCCAGGCGGGGCGCCACCACGATCAACTCGCCTTCGCTGCTGCCGTCGCAGGCATCGCCATAGGTCAGCAGGGCCGCCAGCTTGTCCAGCTCGCCAGGCGGCAGGGCCTGGTCCAGCGCCACCCAGTGGACGAAACGGGCTTGCACGCCGCTGATCCGGGGGTTGACGGCCTGCAGCTTGGGCAACAGGGCTTGGACTTGGTGGGGGGCCAGGGCGTTGCCGCCCTCGAAGTGCATCAGGGTGGACATCGCGGAGGGGGTGCCGGTAGTGGAGCGTGCGGTCACGGCGGAGGGGCGGGAGCCTGCGTCGGAAAAACAGGGATTTTACCGGGGCTTGTCACCGAAACGACAAACTCCCGGCCAATGGCATGTCCACAAGCGCGTCAGGTGGCGCATGAATTACGGATAATCCCCTGCATGAGCTTCACCATCAAATCCGGCGCCGAGATCGACGCCATGCGCGTGGCCTGCCGCCTGGCGTCCGAAGTGCTGGACTACCTTGAGCCCCTGATCCAGCCCGGCATCACCACCAAAGAGATCGACCGCCTCGCGCACGACTACATGGTCAACGTGCAAGGTACCGTGTCGGCCACGCTGAACTACCAGCCGCCCGGCCACGTGCCCTACCCCGCTTCGCTGTGCACCTCGGTCAACGAGGTCGTCTGCCACGGCGTGCCCAACGAGGTCCCGCTGAAGTCCGGCGACATCGTCAACATCGACGTCACCGTCATCAAGGACGGCTGGTACGGCGACAACAGCCGCATGTACCTGATCGGCAAGCCCTCGATCGCGGCGGCCCGCCTGTGCCAGGTCACTTTTGAGGCCATGTGGAAGGGCATCGTCAAGGTCAAGCCGGGCGCGCGCCTGGGCGACATCGGCCACGCCATCCAGACCTTCGCCGAAAGCGCGGGCTTCTCGGTGGTGCGCGAGTACTGCGGCCACGGCATCGGCCAGAAGTTCCACGAAGACCCGCAGATCCTGCACTACGGCCGCCCCGGCACGGGCCTGGAGTTGGTGCCTGGCATGATCTTCACCATCGAGCCCATGATCAACCTGGGCAAGCGCGACATCAAGGAAGGCCGCAAGGGCGGCGTCCCCTACGACGGCTGGACCATCGTCACCAAGGACCGCTCGCTGTCGGCGCAATGGGAGCACACCGTGCTGGTCACCGACACCGGCTACGAGGTGCTGACACTGTCGGCCGGCAGCCCGGCGCAACCGGCCTTCGTGGCCGCTGCCGCCACCCCCGCCTGACCCCAAGCCCCGAGGAGCATCGCCCGATGGCCGTGGACGTTCCCGCCCTGCGCGCGCAGTTCCGCGCAGACAAGGCCGAGCTGGTCGCGCAGTTCCAGCACAGCCGCCCGAGCACCTCCTCGGCCACGCGCCTGCTCACGCACCTGGCACGCCTGGTGGACCGCACCCTGCACACCCTGTGGGACGCCCACACCATGCCCCGCGGCGCGGCCCTGGTGGCGGTCGGCGGCTACGGCCGCGGTGAGCTCTTTCCCTCCTCCGACATCGACGTGCTGCTGCTGATGCCGCTGTCGCCCTCGGTGGCGGGCGATGAGAGCCTCGCGCCGGCGCTGGAAAGCTTCATCAGCGCCTGCTGGGACATCGGCCTGGAGATCGGCTCCAGCGTGCGCACCGTCGCGGAGTGCAGCGAAGAAGCCGCCCGCGACGTCACGGTGCAGACCTCGCTGCTGGAGTCCCGCTTCCTCTGCGGCTCGCGCGCCCGTTTCGAGGAGCTGGAGCGCGCCACCCGAGAGCACCTCGACGTGCCGGCCTTCGTCACCGCGAAGATGCTGGAAATGCGCCAGCGCCACACCAAGCACGAGGACACGCCCTACGCCCTGGAGCCGAACTGCAAGGAAAGCCCTGGCGGCCTGCGCGACCTGCAGGTGGTGATCTGGCTGGCGCGCGCAGCCAAGCTGGGCCGCAGTTGGCACGAACTGGCCCGCAATGGCCTCATCACCGCCTTCGAAGCCCGCCAGCTGCAGCGCAACGAGGGCACGCTCAAGCTCATCCGCGCCCGCCTGCACCAGATCGCCGGCCGCCGCGAAGACCGCCTCGTCTTTGACCTGCAGACCGCCGTGGCCGAGAGCTTTGGCTACGCCAACACGCCGGCCCTGCGCGCCTCCGAGGTGCTGATGCGCCGCTACTACTGGGCCGCCAAGGCGGTGACCCAGCTCAACCAGATCCTCATCCTCAACATCGAAGAGCGCGTGCAGGGCAGCACCGACGCGCCCATGCGCCCCATCGATGCGCGCTTCTTCGACCGCGGCGGCTACCTCGAAGTCGCCAGCGACGACCTCTACCAGCGCGATCCGCACGCCATCCTGGCCACCTTCCTGACGCTGCAGGAACAAGACGGTGCGCTCAAGGGCCTGTCGGCCCGCACCCTGCGCGCGCTCTACAACGCCCGCGACCTGATGGACGGCGCCTTCCGCCGCGACCCGGTCAACCGGGCCACCTTCATGGCCATCCTGCAGCAGCCGGCCGGCCAGACCCGCGTGATGCGCCTGCTCAACCAGACCTCGGTGCTGGGCCGCTACCTCTGGGTGTTCCGCCGCATCGTCGGGCAGATGCAGCACGACCTCTTCCACGTCTACACCGTGGACCAGCACATCCTGATGGTGGTGCGCAATGTGCGGCGTTTCTTCATCCCGGAACACGCCCACGAATACCCCTTCTGCACCCAGCTGGCCGCGCAGTTCGACAAGCCCTGGCTGCTCTACATCGCCGCCCTCTTCCACGATGTGGCCAAGGGCCGCGGCGGCGACCACTCCGACCTGGGCAAGGTCGAGGTGCGCCGCTTCTGCAAGGACCATGGCATCGACAGCGAGGACACCCGCCTGGCCGAGTTCCTGGTCGGCGAGCACCTGACCATGTCGCGCGTGGCGCAAAAGGAAGACCTGTCCGACCCGGACGTCATCCAGGCCTTCGCCAAGCGCGTCGGCAACGAACGCACGCTGACCGCGCTCTACCTGCTGACCGTGGCCGACATCCGCGGCACCAGCCCCAAGGTCTGGAACGCCTGGAAGGGCAAGCTGCTCGAAGACCTGTACCGGCTCACGCTGCGGGCCCTGGGCGGCGCCCGCCCGCACATGGACGCCGAGATCGAGTCGCGCAAGCAGCAGGCCCGCCAGAGCCTGGCGCTGTACTACATGCCGCCGAACATCGAGGTGCCGCTGTGGAAGACGCTGGACATCAGCTACTTCGCGCGCCACGACGCCCCCGACATCGCCTGGCACACCCGCATGCTGTGGCGCCATGTGCAAACCGACAAGCCCGTGGTGGCCGCGCGCTTATCGCCTGTGGGCGAAGGCCTGCAGGTGCTGGTGTACGCGCCGGACCGCCCCGACCTGTTCGCCCGCATCTGCGGCTACTTCGACCGCGCCAGCTTCAGCATCCAGGACGCACGCATCCACACCTCGGTCACCGGCTATGCGCTGGACACCTTCCAGATCCTGGCCTCAGACCCGCTGCGCTTCGAAGGCGTGCACTACCGCGACATGATCGCCCTGGTGGAGAACCAGCTGGCGGAAGCCGTGGCCTCTGACAAACCACTGCACGAACCCGCCAAGGGTCGGCAGTCGCGCCGCGTGCGCTCATTCCCGATCGCGCCACGCGTCACCCTGCGCCCCGACGAACGCGCCCAGCGCTGGCTGCTCACTGTGTCGGCTTCCGATCGATCCGGCCTGCTCTACGTGATCGCGCGCACCCTGGCCCGCCATGGCGTGAACGTGCAGCTGGCCAAGGTCAGCACCCTGGGCGAGCGCGTGGAAGACACCTTCCTGGTGACGGGCGACGCCCTGCGCCAGGACAAGCGACAACTCGCCATCGAGACGGAGTTGCTGGACGTGCTGGCGGCCTGAGGCCAGCGCTCAAGCAGGCTCTTTGGGGTCCAGCAACAGCTCCAGCGTCGCGATCTGATCGCGCAAGGCCAGGCGGCGCTTCTTGAGGCGGCGCACGGCCAGCTCGTCGAGGGGGCTTTGCTCGGCAGCGTGGTCGATCAGGCTGTCAAGGTCTGCGTGCTCCATCCGCAGTTCGATCAGCCGGCGGTGCGGGGAATGCAGGTTTTCTGTCATCGGGGACGCCTGGGGCCCATGTCATGGTGGTTCTGGAGCGTGAGCCAAGGGGCAAACCCCGGCAGTTCATCTGCTTGCGTGTGCTCAGAACCGGGCTCTTAAGGATTATAGTTTTCTCCATGATCGCAGCACCCTCCCGTTTCCGTCTGGTGGCAGCCACGGGCCTCCACCGCGGAGACCGACCGTACCAGCAGGACCAGGTCGAAGTCATCCCTCACCCCCGCGTGGCGGGTTGCCTGCTGGGCGTGGTGGCCGATGGCATGGGTGGCAAAAGCGGAGGTCGCAAAGCCGCCGACCAGGTCGTGATGACCGCCCGCCAGGTCTTCGACCGCTACATCCCCTCGCAGGAAAGCTCGGAGCAGGCGCTGCGCCAGACGGTGCACGAAGCGCACCTGATGATCAAGCTGACGGCCCTGGCCTTCGAGGAAGAGCCCCACAGCACCGTGAGCGCCTTCATCGTCAACCCGGACCTCTCCGCCTGCCTGGCGCACGCGGGCGACACCCGCATCTACCACTTCCACGGACCCGAGATGGTCTACCGCACCGAGGACCACTCCTTCGTGCAACGCCTGGTCAACGAAGGCCAGATCACCGAGGAAGAGGCCAATGTGCACCCGCAGTCCAACCTGCTGACGGGCTGCCTGGGCACCCAGACCGACCCACCGCTGGCCATCAAGCGCATCACGCGGCTGGAAATCGGCGACACGCTGATGGCCTGCTCGGACGGCCTGTGGCACTACTTCACGCCCAAGGAATTGGGCGCCATCGTCCACACCCTGCCCCCGCGCGAAGCAGCGGAAATGCTGGTGGGCAAGGCACGCTACCGGGCACGTCAGGGCGGCGACAACCTCTCGCTGGCACTGGTGCGGGTGGAAGCCCTGGGCTGACGGACCGGGCCAGCGCTGGCCTTCCTCAGGTGATCGACGTGTCCACGATGCGGCGCTCTTCGCCCAGGTACTCCTTGGACTGCATCTCGTTGAGGCGCGAGACCGTGCGCGGGAATTCGTGCGACATCGGGCCCTCCACGTACAGCTGTTCGGGGGGCACCGCCGCCGAGATCACCAGCTTGCATCGGCGGTCGTAGAGCACGTCCACCAGCCAGGTGAAACGCCACGCTTCCGAGGCCAGGCGCACGGGCATCTCCGGCACATCGCTGAGCAAGATGGTGTGGAAGCGCGAGGCCAGCTCCAGGTAGTCGTTCTGCGAACGCGGCCCGCCGCACAGCGTGTTGAAGTCGAACCAGACCACGCCACCGGCACGGCGCTTGGCCTTGAGCACGCGGTGCTCGATGTTCAGGCTCGGGTCTTCGTCGGCCTGCTCTGCCAGGTTGCTGAAAATGGCGTCCATCTCGTGGGTGGTGTCGTCGTTGAGCGGCGTCAGGTACAGGCGCGCCAGCTCCAGCGTGCGGCGGCGGTAGTCGTTGCCCGCATCGACGTTGATGATCTCCAGCTGGCTTTTCAGCAGCTCGATGGCCGGCAGGATGCGGTCGCGGTGCAAGCCATTGGGGTAGAGGCCGTCCGGGTGGAAGTTCGAGGTCGTGACGATGCTCATGCGGTTGCGGAACATGGCGTCCAGCAGGCGGTGCAGGATCATCGCGTCGGTCACGTCGGCCACGTGGAACTCGTCGAAGCAGATCAGGCGGTGCTTGCGCGACATCTTCTTGGCCAGCACGTCCAGCGGGTCCTGCACGCCCTTGAGCTCGTGCAACTGGCGGTGCACCTCGCGCATGAACTCGTGGAAGTGCAGGCGCGTTTTGCGCTCCAGCGGGACGGCGTTGTAGAAGCAGTCCATGATGAAGCTCTTGCCGCGCCCCACCCCACCGTACATGTAGACGCCCTTGGGCAGCTCCGGGTAGCGCAGCATCTTCGTCAAGGCGTTGCTGCGCTTGGCCTTGTAGTTGGCCCACTCGTCCTGGCAGCGCTGCAGGGCCGCGATGCCCTTGCGCTGAGCCTCATCGGCCTGGTAGCCGCGTTCGGCCAGGCTCTGTTCGTAGAGGTCGGTGACGGATTGTGTGTAGGCGGGCATGGTGAAGCGGCTTTGAACCAGGGTGTCGGCGGCCAAAAAGCAAAGGGGCAGCCCAGGCCGCCCCTTCTCACTTTAGCGGAGGAAGACTTCAGAAGTTCAGGGTGCGCTTGTCCACGGCCAGCGCGGCTTCCTTGGTGGCTTCGCTCAGGCTGGGGTGCGCGTGGCAGATGCGGGCGATGTCTTCGGCGCTGGCCTTGAAGGCCATGGCCACCACCGCTTCCGAGATCAGCTCGCTGGCGTAGGGGCCGATGATGTGCACGCCCAGGATTTCGTCGGTGTTGGCATCGGCCAGGAACTTGACGAAGCCGTTGGTGTCACCTAAAGCGCGGGCGCGGCCGTTCGCAATGAAGGGGAAGGAACCGGCCTTGTAGGACCGGCCCTCCGCTTTCAGCGCCTGTTCGGTTTTGCCGACCCAGGCGATCTCCGGGCTGGTGTAAATCACCCAGGGAATGATGTCGAAGTCCACGTGGCCATGCTGACCGGCGATCCGCTCGGCCACGGCCACACCCTCTTCTTCTGCCTTGTGCGCCAGCATCGGGCCGCGGACCACGTCTCCCACCGCCCACACATTGGGCAGGTTGGTCTGGCAGTCGGCGTTCACCACGATGGCGCCACGTTCGTCCAGCTGCAGGCCCACGCCGTCGGCATTCAGGCCGATGGTGTTGGGCACGCGGCCGATGGAGACGATCAGCTTGTCCACGTCCAATGTCTGTGCTTCGCCCTTGGCATTGGTGTAGGCCACCGACACGCCTTTTTTGGCGACTTTGATCTCGCCGACTTTCACGCCCAGCTCGATCTTCAGGCCTTGTTTATCAAAAGCCTTCTTGGCTTCTTTGGCAATCTGCT
>CAIQIL010000286.1 GCA_903871865.1 uncultured Burkholderiales bacterium | reverse complement strand
GTGGGCGTCTGGGGCCGCAAGGAGCGCCCCGGGCACGTGCTGCGTGACCGCGACCGCGTCGAGGTGGTCCGTGGCCTGCAGGTGGACCCGAAAGAGGCCCGGCGCGTGCGCTACCGGGCGCAGGGCAAGGCGGCGCGGGGCTGAACCCCGCTGGCCCAGAGCCCCTGCCGGCTCACTTGCCGCAGTTCGACTGGATGGTCTCTTGCGTGCGCTGCAGTTCTTCGTTGCGCGCCTTGTCGTCGAGGATTTCGCGCTCGCCCTTGTCGTTGGTGCGCGCGATGCGCATGCCGTCTTTCAGCGAGCGTTCGTAGCCGCGGGCGCGTTCGCAGTTGTCGGCGCGCACCTTGGCCTGTTTGTCGTCTTCGGCCTTCTGGCGCGTCACGCGCTCTTCCTCGGACTTCTTGCGCCGCGTTTCCAGCTCCGGGTCGGCGGTCTTGGTTGCCGCAGGGGCGTTGCCGGCCGCCGCCGCACTGGCGCCCGAGGCCGGTTCTACCACGCGCACCTGACGGGCCGATGAGGGCGTCGGGCGGGCCAGGATGGCGCTGTCCGGCGTGCTGGGCGGGGGCGGGCGGTCGCTGTACTGGGTCGCACCGGTGGCGTCGCGCCATTTCCACTGCATGCCGGCCTGCGCGGGGGATGCCGCCAGGGCAAGCATCAGCAGACTGGCGCAGGCCAGGCCAGAAGCTGCAGGTGTCGGGAATTTCATGCTGTGCAGTGTAGCGGCGGGCTTGCGTTGCGCGGGTGTGGAAATCGCGCAATCCTCCTCGGGATGCCCTGGGCCGAACAGGGTCGCCGCTGCGCGTATAATCCGCTTTTGCGTCTGGAGCCCGTTCATGCGCCTGCTTGGTAAAGCCCTCACGTTCGACGACGTGTTGCTCGTGCCCGCATATTCCCAGGTGTTGCCCCGCGACACCTCGCTGGCCACCCGTCTGTCCCGCAACATCCAACTGAATCTGCCGCTCGTGTCCGCCGCCATGGACACCGTGACAGAAGCGCGCCTGGCCATCGCCATCGCGCAAGAAGGTGGCATCGGGATCATCCACAAAAACCTCAGCCCGAAGCAGCAGGCCGCCGAAGTGGCGCGCGTCAAGCGCTACGAATCGGGTGTGCTGCGTGACCCGATCACGATCTCGTCGGACGTCAAAGTCCGCGACGTGATGGCGCTGTCTCAGCAGCACGGCATCTCCGGCTTCCCCGTCGTGGACGGCGGCAAGGTCGTGGGCATCGTCACCGGCCGTGACCTGCGCTTCGAGACCCGCCTGGACGCCCCGGTGCGCGAGATCATGACCCCGCGCGAGCGCCTGATCACCGTCAAGGACGGCGCCAGCCAGGCCGAAGCCAAGGCCCTGATGCACCAGCACAAGCTGGAACGCGTGCTGATGATCAACGACAGCAACGAGCTGCGTGGCGTCTTCACCGTCAAGGACATCACCAAGCACAACACCTTCCCCAACGCCGCCCGCGATGCCCACGGCAAGCTGCGCGTCGGTGCTGCGGTGGGTGTGGGCGATGGCACCGAAGAGCGCGTCGAGCTGCTGGTCAAGGCCGGCGTCGATGCCCTGG
>CAIQIL010000285.1 GCA_903871865.1 uncultured Burkholderiales bacterium | reverse complement strand
GCGGCGTGCGAAGCGGGCTTGTTCTACCTGCGACAGCCGGGCGCGGCATCGGGCGAGCTGACCGGTCTGCTGCTGCGCCATGTGCCCTGCGTGGTCGGCGATGGTGTTCACAGCGTGGCGCAGCTCATGGCCGCAGACCCGCGCGCGCGCCGCCTGGGCCGCGACGGTGCCAGCGAACCCTGTTGCGACGTACGCCAGGTGCCCGCTCGCGGCGCGCAGGTGCGCATCGCCGCGGTGTGCTCGACCCGTGTGGGCGGTGTCTACGAAGACGGTACGCCGCTGATCACGCCGGCGCTGCGGCTGGCGGTCGAGGCCATCGCCCGCGACATGGGTGACTTCCACGCGGGCCGCTTCGACGTCAAGTGCGACAGCCTGGCCGCCTTGCAGGCGGGGCATTTCTGCATCATGGAGGTCAACGGTGCCGGCTCAGAGGCAGTGCACGCTTGGGACCCGCGCCATGGCCTGTGGCAGGCCTACGGCATCGTGTTCGCCAAGCAGCGCCGCTTGTTCGCGATCGGCAGTGAGATGCGCGACCGCGGCCATCGCCCCATCGGCTGGGTCGCGCTGCTGCGCCACTGGTTGCGCCAGCGTGCGCTGATCCGGCGCTACCCACCGTCGAACTGAGCCTGGCCTGGGGTGCCTGAGCCCACGTCACCTCACCCCGAGGCACCTCACAAGCGCAGGAAGGCCAGCAGCGCCGCGTTGAAGGCGTCGGCATGGGAGACGTTGAAGCCGTGCGGCGCGCCTGGCACCCGCACCATCTGGCTGTGGGCCACGGCGCGGTGGGTGAGCTCGCCCGAGGCGGCCATGGGCACGATGGCATCGGCGTCGCCGTGGATCACCAGCGTGGGCACGGTCACGCACCGCAGGTCTTCGCGGAAGTCGGTGGTGCTGAAGGCCGCCATGCAGGCCAGCGCTGCGTGAGGCGCCGACTGCTGGCACAAGGCCAGGGCTTGGGCGCGCTGCGCCTCGGTGACCTGCAGCACGCCATGGGCCGAGAAGAAGTGGCGCGTGAAGGTGTCAAAGAAGGCGTCGCGGTCTTGGGTCAGTGCGAGGCGCTTTTGTGCGTCCTCGTCTGGCGTGAGCGGGCCATCGGGGTTGTCGGTGGATTGCATCAGGCAAGGCGTCACCGCCGCGGCGAACACCACGCTGCGCAGGCGCGCCTGGCCGAATCGGCCGATGCAGCGAGCCACCTCGCCGCCGCCCATCGAGAAGCCCACCAGCGTCACGTCCTGCAGTTCGCAGTCGTCCATGATGCGCTGCAGGTCGTCGGCCAGGGTGTCGTAGCCGTAGCCGGATGCGGGCTTGTCGGAGCGCCCGAAGCCGCGGCGGTCGTAGGCGATCACGCGGTGGCCCGCGGCCCGCAGCGCCGCCACCTGCGGGTGCCAGGCCTCGCCCGAAAGCGGCCAGCCGTGGATCAGCACCACCGGGCGGCCACCGCCGCCGCTGTCCTCGATGTGCAGGTGCACGCGGGCTGCGCTGGCGCTGTTCGCAGCAGCGGCGTCGGCCGTTGCGTTGGTGGCGCTCCCGCTCATGGCCCCACCGACGGCGCTCGCCACCACGCCTGCCACCGCCCCCACGGAGGCTCCCACCACCACGCCCACCGGGCCGCCCAACGCGCCACCGATGGCTGCGCCCGTGGCGGCGCCGGCCACCATGCCGCCCCCGACCAGTGAGGACTGCGCCTCCCGCTCAGCCTCGCCGAGTTCCAGCGGCATCTGCGCGGCGGCGTCCGGGTCTTGCGAGGGGATGCCGTGGCCGGGGCGGGCTTGTTCGTTCAGGTCTTCGTCGGTTGGGGCGATGTGGCCTGTCGGGGGCTGGGGCAGGGGAGAGAAAGGGTTGACGGCTGGGCCCATGGGGTGCTCCTGGGTGGGTGGTGAAGGGTGGTGGCGGGCGGTGGGCCACAAGGCCGTGTGTTCAGTCCGGCGCCCACAGGCGCCGCAGGTCCACCCAGGCGTCGAAGTCGGCCGCGCTGAGGCCGCCCACGGCGAGCGCAGCTTCGCGCAGGCCGAGGCCGTGGTCCTGGGCATGGCGGACGATCTGCGCGGCGCGGTCGTGGCCGATGTGGGGCACCACGGCGGTCCCGGCCCTCAGCGAGTGCGCCAGCACGGCCTGCGCGTGCGCGGCGTTCACGACGATGCCCTCGATGCAGTGGGCGCGGAAGCTGTTCATGCCGTCTGCCAGCAGGCGCAGGCTGTCCAGCAGGTCGTGGGCGATCAGTGGCTTGTAAGCGTTGAGCTCGAACTGGCCCAGGCTGGCGGCGATGCCGATGGCCACGTCGTGGCCCATCACCTGGGCGCAGACCATGGCCAGCGCTTCCACCTGGGTGGGGTTGACCTTGCCCGGCATGATCGAGCTACCGGGCTCATTGGCTGGCAGCCGCAACTCGCCCAGGCCGGCGCGTGGTCCACTGCCCATCAGCCGCACGTCGTTGGCGATTTTGGTGAGCGCCACGGCCAGGGTGCGCAGGGCGCTGTGCAGGCCGACCAGGGCCTCGTGCCCGGCCATGGCGGCGAACAGGTTGGTGGCCACCACGAAGGGGGCGTCCAGGCGCTGGGCCAGCACGGCGGCCACGCGCGCACCGAAGGCGCGGTGTGTGTTCAGCCCGGTGCCGACAGCGGTCCCGCCGATGGCCAGCGCGTGCACGTCGCCGAGCGCGCGCCGTACCGCCAGCTCCGCCAGTGCCAGCTGGGCTTCGTGACCACCGAACTCCTGGCCGAAGGTCACGGGCGTGGCGTCCTGCAGGTGGGTGCGGCCGACCTTGGGCACCTCGGCCAGTGCCAACGATTTGGCCTTCAGTGCCTCGCGCAGGCCGGCCAGTGCGGCCAGCAGCGGCCTCGCGTGCAGCACCGCGGCGATGTGCATGGCGGTCGGGAAGACGTCGTTGGAGGACTGGCCCAGGTTCACGTCGTCGTGGGGGTGCACGCGGCGTTCGGCGCCCAGTCCGCCGCCCATCGCCTGCGAGGCCAGGCTGGCGATGACCTCGTTGACGTTCATGTGGCTCTGCGTGCCGGAGCCCGTCTGCCACACCGAGAGCGGAAACTGCGCGTCGAGCTCGCCCGTGGCCACGCGTCGGGCGGCGTTGGCGATGGCCTCGGCCCGCAGGGGCGCCAGCAAGCCCAACGCGCCGTTCACTTCTGCCGCAGCACGCTTGACCTGGGCCAGCGCGTGCACGATCTCCAAGGGCATGCGCTGCTCGCCAATGGCGAAGAAGTGCAGGCTGCGCGCCGTCTGCGCACCCCACAAGGCCCCGCCGGGCACCTCGATGGGACCGAAGGTGTCGGTCTCGGTGCGGGACGCTGGCGGGGATGGGGGCTGCGGTGTCATGCGTAGCCCACGCCCATGACGTAGTTGCGCATCAGGACCGCCTCGTCGTTGCCCGCGGCCAGCAGCGCGCGCAGGCCGTCGCGCGGGTTGACGATGCCCACGGTGCGGCCTTCGTCATCGACCAGCAGCACAAAGACCAGGCCTCGCGCATGCATGTTCGCCAGCACGTCCGACAGCAGGTCATCGGGCGCGCAGCGCACAAAGTGCTGTGTCATCACGGCGTCGGCACGGGTGGTGAACAGGCTGGCCTGGCCCAGGCCCAGGTGCTGCACCAGGAGGGTCTCGGTGAGGGTGCCCAGGGCGCACCCCGCGGCGTCCGTCACCACCGCGACGCCGATCTGTGCGTTGGACAGCAAGGCGGCCACCTCGACCAGCAGCGTGTCGGGCGACACCGTGCGCAGCCTGGCGTGCGCCATCGCGGCCATTGCGCTGACCCGCAAGGGGGCCGTGGTTCGGGCTTCGGCCGCGGCCACGGGTGGGCTCTCGGTGCGGTCGTTCGGGTGGAGCACGGGTGTCGGCGACATGTCGGCTCCTGGGCGAGGTGGGGGTGGGGAAAGAAGGGGCTGTGGTTGATCCTCGCCGCGTGGCGGCATGTGGTCTGTTCGGTGGGGCACACAGGTGTGGGCCCCTCACGGGCCCGGCTTCACTTGGCGATGCCGCGCGGGTAGCACAAGCCCCCGGTGATCTCGATGGTGGTGGCGTTGAGCGCTTCGTTGCTCACGCAGTGCGCGATCAGTTCGGCGATTTCTCGTGGCTCGATCAGGCGATCGATGTGCACATCTTCCAGGATTGCGTGCAGCGCTGCCTGGTTCATGCCCGTCAGCATGGGCGTGGCCGTGTAGCCCGGGGCGATGCCGACGCAGCGGATGTGCCGGATCCCGCGCAAGAGGAATTCACCGACGATGGTCTTGGGCATCATGGCCACGGCCGCCTTGGCCGCGGCGTAGTTCAGCTGGCCGACCTGGCCGACCTTGTTCACCGATGAAATGGGCACCAGCAGGCCGTCCCAGCCGCCATTGACCATGGCCTCCGCGGCATCGCGCAAGGTCAGGAAGGTGCCGGTCAGGTCGATGTCGATGACGGGTTGCCACTTGTCCAGCCCCATCTTCTTGGCGACCTGGCCGGTCTCTTTGTCGAGCGACAGCATGGTGGCGTCGCGGATGATGCCCGCG
>CAIQIL010000284.1 GCA_903871865.1 uncultured Burkholderiales bacterium | reverse complement strand
GGGTCTTGCAGCCATTTTTTTATCGGGAAAAATAACACATAAAACCACCACTCATAACTAAGTGACCATAGTGGCCAATTTCCCATGTACGGGCCCGCCAGTACATTGGGTTTCAATGATGTGATGTCTTGTAACATCAGCATATTCATCGCTAAATTTTCAAAATTTGGATCAACTATTCTGTTGTTGTGCTGGCATGTAAATATATATCCGAGTGGGAATATGAAGAGTAGCGGGATGTATATCCTGAGTGATCTTTTTGTGAAGTATGATTTAAAGCTTTTGTCTTTGGATTTTTCGAATGAGTATCCGATGACAATCCCTGAGAGAAGGAAAAATATGATAACGGCCTCTTGCCCAAATTTAAAAATTGGCCCCATCCAGCTGTATTCGCCATGACTCAGGTGACGATGTGCCCAGTGGTGTACCACCACATACATGGCGGCCATGCCGCGAAGGGCTTCAAGTTTGTGGAGTCTCATGGGCGATGCAGGATGATGGTCTTGGCGTGTTATCAGCCGATAGGGCCAGTGGTGATGTGCACCCGTGTGACACCAGTGTAGGCGGGGCATATTTCAAAGCTACACACGCATGTTCCAGAGTTGCCTTTCTCAGACGTCACTGCGGTGCCATTGATGTGCAGGAAGATGTGGTTGCGTACATGAATTCATTGTTTTCAAGACGATCTAAGGCCATGGACATCCTTCACATCCTCCTCAAAGTCTTTTCCTTCCAGCATGGCATCGCTGTTTTTTTCCTGACGCTGTTGATTTGCTGGGGTGGTTTTTTCGCCCGCCATGGCAAGGCGACTTTGATGTCAGAGCAGGGCGCTTTCATGTCAAGCTTTCCTGCCGTGTTCGCCCTGATCACAGCAGCGGGAATGGTCATGTACGTGGCCTATCCATCTTTCTCCGACCACGTCGAGTCGTCTGTGGTGGTGCTCGGGTACCTGTTGGGACAAGGGCAGAGCATCTACCCCCAAACCTTCGATCACACTTTGACGGGGCTGCTGTATGGCCCCTTGCTGTTCGAGATCAACGCTGCCGCGCTGTCCTTGCCATTGGCGCCCGAGCACAGCACCAAACTGCCGGCTGTGCTGGCATTCGCTGCAGCCATGCTGTTGACCGGCTGGTCACTGGCCGACCGCCGTGGCTGGTTGTTCCTGTTGCTGATCGGGCCCTTCAGCTATGTGTTCATCAACAGCGGCCAGCCCTTCTTGCTGTTGGGTTCTGCGCTGGCGCTGACCCTCATGGTCAAGATGGAGCGCACCGTCCTGCAGGCATTGTTGATGGGTGTGCTGGCCGGTGCCAGCATGTCGATCAAATTGCATGGCCTTTTGTATGTCGCGGCCATCTACCTCGTGATGGAGCCTCGTTGGTGGGCATCGCCCATGCGTCTTGCCGCCATCGCGGCAGGCACGGCCAGTGTTTTCTTGCTCACGTTTGCGCCACAGGCCACCAGCTTGCCCGGCTTCTTCAATTTCATTGGCATGGCCACGCGCCACGGCCTGTCGTCGCGCATCCTGGTGGAGAACCTGTTCCTGGTGGCCGTGCTTTGGTTGCCTCTGTGGATGGTGTGGCGTGCCCAAGGCCTGCAACGCAGTTGGCCCATGCCCTTGATCAATGTCCTCTTGCTGGTTGCCATCGAGGTGGTGGTGGCCACCATCGGTTCCAAGAAGGGCGCAGGCAGTTGGCATTTGCTGCCTTTTGTGCTGGCCCACGCCCAAGTGTTCGTTGGGTTGCTGCCCAAGCCCCCTGCCAAGTCTGTGGATTGGATGCTGCCTGCTTTTGCTGTGGCCTTGTTGGCCACGATGGTGAACGCCTTGCCACCGTCCATCGGCATGGTGCAAGGCTGGAGCGATGCGCGCACGTCCAAGCAAGAATTGCTGACTTTGGCTGCCAAGCACCCAGGCCTGTTGTTGGCCACGGGTGACAAGCTCGGTTACGAGCACATTTACCAGCGCATTCACCTGGAGCGTCTGGGCATGCGGCAGATCGACTTTCCCGGCTTCATCGACCTGCAGTCAGCGGGTGTTTCGGATGCACCCCTGAGTCAGGCCATGCGCGATTGCGTGATCCCGTACATCGCTGTGCCGCGTGGTGAGCCTGCATTCAGCAACACGAGCAATTACACCAAAGCGCCGCTGTTCAGCAACGAGGTGCGCGCGCAATTCGGACGCAGCTTCAAGCTTGTGGACGCCACATCGCTGTTCGACGTGTACCGCTGCGAGCGTTGAGGTGATCTTCAGTGTGTTGAGTCAGGTGCTGGCAATCGCCACAGGTAAGAGGGCTTGCTGCCTTCGTATTGGCTTGGTTTGAGGAACCAGCCAGATTCCTGAGTGGCCATTTCTGCCACCGACTCAGATCCCGGCAAGGGTGCTTGCCCCCACACGTAGTAGCGGGCGCCCTTGGATTGGGCCCAGCGCGCCATCTCTGCGGTGTCTTTGTAGAGGTAGGGGATGGCTTCGGGCTGGGTGATGCCGCCGATGTCCACCAAGGGGTTGTGCAGCAGGAAGGCGACCTGACCGATCGAGTAAATCGCGATGGGTTCTGTGCGGGGAACCATGCGTTGGATGTCCTTCACGAAGGCGACCGTGGCCTCCTGGACCAGGGCCTTGTTGCGCACATTGGGGTAGCTCATCAGCAGGCTGATGCCCAACTCCAATGCAGCCGTCAGCCCCACGGCACCCGTGAACACCCAGGGGCGTGCCCGCGCGCGAAGCGCCATCAACAACACGAACATCAAGCCTGGCGCAAACACCATGACGTAGCGCGTTTGCACATAGGTGTGGTTCACCAGGTAGAACACCGCCGTGGCCGCGCACCACAGCAGCAGGGGCCAGGCCACCACCGGCACACTGCGCGCAGCCCCCTGTGCCTTGGCACGCAGGGGGCTGGGCAGCAGCAAGGCCAGCCACAGGCCCAGGCCAATGAGCACGCCAGGGAAGCCCAGGCCGCTCACGCTGACGAGGCGCGTCAACACAGGTTCGCCCGGCATGGCCCGCTTCGCAGCGTTGGTGTTGGGGGTGATGTGGCCAAACGCCGAGAGCGCATACAGCGCCCACAGCGTCAGGGGCAAGGCCAGCAGCACCGCGGCCATGCCGAACCACGCCACCTTGCGGGATGTGCTGAAGCCCGTGGTGACTTGGCGCCATTGGTGCAGCAGAAAGAAGCCGCCCGTGGCAATCATCAAAGCCAGTTCTGGGCGCACCAGGGGGCCGATGCCCAGCGCCACGGCGGCGCCGAAGAAGGTGGCTGGCCGAGGGCGCTGCGGCACCAGCAGCATCGCTTGCAGCATGACCAGGCCCGCGGCAGCCACGGCTTCCATGCCCGAAAAGGCCCAGAAGCAGAAGAAGGGGCTCAGCACGTGCAAGCCCACCATCACGGCCGCGGTGGTGGGGGAGGTCACGCCGGTGTCTTTGGCCAGGCGTTGCGCGAAGGTCCAAGCCATGGCCACGGAAAACAGCACGCCTGCGACGGCCAGCACCTTGCCCGAAACCAGCCAGTCTGCCGACAACACGTGCGTGGCGGCCAGCAGCAGCACCCACAGCGGTGAGGTGTCGCCGTTGCTGAGGTGGCCGTTGAACATGAAGCCTCGGCCCTCGAACACGCTGCGGGCGTATTCCAGGTGGATGTAGGCGTCGTCTTCCCAGTAGCGCTGGGCATGGATGAACCAGAAACCCACCCACAGCAGCACCGCTGCCAAACCCATGCGCGATGCGTGTTTGCCCATGGTGTGTGCTCAGCGGCTCACGCCCAGCTTCTCCAGCACCGCCTGGAAGCCGCGGTACACGCTGCGGCCGGCACGGAAGAAGGGGGTGTTGCGCAGGCCGATGCCATCGACCACGCCCAGCAGGGCGCGGTCCATGCGCTGGTTGACGGTGCTGGTGCGGAAGCTGGCTTCGCTGCCCAGGTGCACGAAGTGGTTGACCTCGCGCGGGCTGAGGAAGGCCACGAACAGCTCGCTCTGGGCATCGAGCTTGTCTTCGTAGTCCATCTCGGTTTTCTCCAGCGGCGAGCCCTCGATGTAATAACCCACGGCGCGCTCGTGCAGTTCGCGGCGGCGCACATGGGGCTGGTCGGAGTACACGCGCTTGCGCACCTGTCCGGCCTTGAGTTGCAGGTAGCCCGGCGCGGTGTGGTCGGCCACCCAGTAGGGGATGCCTTCGGGCGTGACGCGCTCCTTCAGGGGGAAGTGGTGGGGCTCGCCGTACAGGCGCACCATGCCCACGCGCGGGTCGGCATTGAGCACGGCGACCGCGTCCAGCACGGCCTGGTCGTTCACCATCTTGCAGTCGTCCTGCACCATCAGCTGGTACTTGCTGGTGCTGGCCTTCAGGCCGCGGTTGTTGTTGCTGCCCAGGCCGCCATTGCGCGCTGGCGTGATGACTTGGTCGAAGCCCATGGCCCGGATGCGGGCCTGGTGTTCCGGCTTGCTGCAGTCGTCCGAGCAGATCACCTTCACGCCAGCGAGCTTGGGCGAGGCCTTGATGGCCTGGAAGGTCTCGGCCAACAGCTCGGAGCGGTTGTAGGTGATGAAGACCACTTGCAGGTCTTGGGGCTGGAAGGGCATGTTGAGTTCAGGTCGAAGGCAGGGCGCGGCGGTCACGCCACAGGCTCCACAGCAGGGCGCACAGGGTGACGGCCGATGCGGGCAAAAGCAGGTGGCTGAGCTGGTGCGTCCAGTGCGACATCGCCCACATGGACGCCACCGCCAGGCCCACGGCGAACAGCTGGAAGCTGGTGTCGCGGCTGTGCTGGTTGGTGGACGAGCTCAGGCAGATGCGGTGGCGCATGAAGGACTCGAACACCGCATCAAACAGCAGGATCGCGAAAAGGATGTGAAATTCCGGTGGCAATTGCTTCAGCCACAGCGCGTACACGGTGGGGCCCAGCAGCATGCCGCCCAGGGCATAGGCCGCGAACAGCGCGGCGATCATCCACTGGCCTTTGCGGTAGAGGCGCGCCACGGTGGCGTGCTCGCCCGCGGCCTGCAGGCGGGTGTACTCGGTGTAGAGCGAGAAGCTGATTTGAGAGCTGATCTGCAGCGGCAGGCGCGACAGGGTGCGCACCGTGGTGTAGGCCACCAGCGCCGTCAGGCCCGCCGAGGGCGCGATCACCATCAGGGGCACTTGCAGCGCGATGAACATGATCAGCGGGTTGACCGCGTACATCAGCGAAGGCAGCACCAGGTGCTTGAAGGGCATGAAGCCGCGCCATGAACCACGTGCCAGCTCGGGCGTCAGGCGCAGGGCCTGCACGGTGGTGGCAGACATGGTCAGCATGCGCAGGCCCAGCATGGCCAGGGCCATCAGGCGGAAGTCGTTGAGCGGGATCAGCGCCAGCAGCACGCCGATTTCCACGGCCTTGCTGACCAGGCCAAACAGCTGGAACTGGTCGTAGCGGCCGGCGATCTTGTAGCTCGACGACATCAGCTCCGACATGAAGCCCGACAGCACATAGGCACACAGCAGCAACATCGTCAGGTGGAACTCGACATCGACCGGTGCTTGCGGCCCGGCGCTGTAGCGCCAGCCCACCAGGCCTGTGGCCACCAGCATCACCAGGCCCATGAGGCCGCCGATGACCTTCACGCCCGTCTTGAAGGAGCGCGCGGCCAGGGCGTCGTCGCCCGAGGCGTGGTGCTTGTAAACATCGGTGGAGAAGGCGGCCGACACGCCCAGGTCGAACATCGCCAGCGAGGTGGGGATGGTGAACAGGTAGAGCCAGGCGCCATAGCGCTCGGCACCGAGGGCGGCGATGAACAGCGGCGGGATGAGGAAGTTGGTCAGCAGCGTCAGGCCGTTGCCGATCATGCCGACCGAGAACACCCGGCGCAGGCGGCGCAGGGTGGCGCCATGGTCGGCGTGGGCACTCACGGTCACGGCACGCCCCTCAATGCCGCACGCGGGTGACGGCAGGGGTGGGCAGCAGTTCCTGGCAGTCTTGTTCGAACTGACTCAGCACGCCTTCCAGGGCCAGGTGGTCTTCGGCGTGGCGGCGGCCCTGGGCGCCCAGGTGCTTGCGGCGCTCGGCGTCGTCCACCAGGGCCAGCACGGCGGCGGCCAGGCAGGGCGCGTCTTCGGGCGGCACGACGGCGCCGCACTGTGACACCACCTTGGCCAGCTCGGTGCCGGCGCGGCAGGTGGCGATGACGGGGCGGCCGCTGGCCAGCATGCCGGCCAGCTTGGAGGGCAGCACGAGGTCTTCGGCTTCGGGGCTTTGCGGCAGCAGGTGGATGTCGGCCAGGCCCAGCCAATCGCCCATGCGCTCGGCCGGCTGCAGGGGCAGGAAGCGCACGTTGTCCAGGCCCTCGGCCTCGGCTTGCAACTGCGGTTTCATGACGCCGTCGCCACCGATGACGAAGAGGATGTCGCTGCGGTGGGCCAGCAGGCGTGCCACCTGGGGGATGACGCTCAGGCCTTGCTTGCCGCCCAGGCTGCCGGAGAACAGCACGACCTTGGTGTCAGGCGCGATGCCCAGCTCGGCCCGGTAGGTGCTGGGCCGGTTCAGGGTCTGGATGTGGGCGATGTCCACCCAGTTGGGGAAGTGGCGGATGCGGTCTTCGTGCACGCCCTTGAGGCGCAGGCCCTCGACCATGCGCTCCGAGATGGACGACACCACATCGAAGCGGCGCAGCAGGCGCTGCTCCAGCCAGGTCACGAAGCGGCGCTGGCGGGCGCCCTTGAGCAGGCCCATGTTGAAGGCGACATCGACCTCGAAGTCCTGGATGTGCAGCCAGGCGCGTGCGCCCGACAGGCGGGCCACGGCGTGCGCGGCCGGCGCATTGACCAGGGCCGGGGCCACGCAGACCACCACGTCGGGGCGCCATAGCACCTGCCACAGGGCCACGGGCAGGGAGGTGATGGCGAAGCTCAAGAGGTGCAGCACGCGCTTGAGGCCGCCCGGGTTGGCCGGCACCCAAAGCGGCGCGCGCCAGACGTCCACGCCTTGCCAGGCTTCGCGGCGCCAAGTGGGCGACGCATAGCCTTCGGCCAGCTTCCAGTTCGGGTAGTAGGGCGGCGCGCAGATGACGCGCACCTCATGGCCCTGGGCCACCAGCCAGCGGGCCATCTCGCCCGAGTACTTGCCGATGCCCGTGGGCTCGGGTGCGAAGTTGGCGCTGTAGAGGACGATCTTCACCTTGCGCTCGCTTCCGTCAGGCCTTGCCGCGCTCAAGCTCGTCCACCTTGAGCACGATCATGTACTCATAGATGGCCTGCAGGGCGGCGTAGCGAAATCCTGCAATGCCGTCCAGGAAGCCACGCTTGAGGATGTACAGCAGGAAGAACTTGATCAGCGGACGCGCTGGCAAGCGGTAGAAGAGCTCCTTTTGGTGGAAGCGCTTCTCGTGAAAATCAGCAGACGTGAAGGCCTTGAGCAGCGAGAACGAGGCGTGTTCCTTGCGGTTCGCCATGATCTGTTGCGCCTCGAAGCGGCTGTAGGAGTTGTGGCGCTCCAGCCAGTGACCCACGCCCTTGCTGAAGGGGAAGTGGTCGAGGTAGCCGCTCACCTGACCCACCGGGCCATCGGCCAGGGAAATCGGGTTCACCAGGCGTTCGTAGCGCATTTTGCCGGGCTTGAAGAGGCGCATGTAGAACGGTGAGGCCTGCACATGCTTGAGCCAGGTCCCTACGAAGAAATCACGGCGTTGCACGCGGAAGGCCACATTGTCTGCCGGCTGGGCCACGGCGCGTTGGATGGTCTGGACCAGTTCAGGGGTCATGCGCTCGTCGGCATCGATGTAGAACACCCATTCGTTTTTGAACGGGATGTTGGCCAGACCCCAGTTCTGGTGCGAAGCCCAGTTGTCGAAGGCGCGCTTCGTGACCTTGGCGCCTGCTGCTTCGGCGATCTCGACGGTCCTGTCTGTGCTCAATGAGTCATAGACGTGGATGTCGTCCGACCAGGCAACGCTGGCCAGGCACCCAGGCAAGTCCTGTTCTTCGTTTTTCGTCAGGATGAGGACCGAGACGGGGATCATGGTGTGCAGCTTTGGCAGCGAAGTGGCAGATTGTGTAACGGCGATGTGTCAGGAGTGTGTTTCAAAAAGCCGTCAAGTCATGCCCTTGCGGAGCTCCGCGAGACGTTGTTTACGCAGGGCTTTGTGGGCTCGTTGGTGCTGCACCATTGGCAATGAATCGATGTACCGGATCACATAAACCACTAACCAGGCAAACATGGCAATGAGCAACAGGTTGCGAAGCCCAGCCAAGTAGGTTGTGATGGTTGTCTCCACTTGGAAAAGGTTCTCTGCTGTTGCGAAGCAAAGCAATGACCTGACCACAACCGGCGCTTGGCGAAATGCACGGTTGAGAAGAACGAAAAAAAACATCACACCCAGCGGGTAAATGAAGAATCCCGGGTACCAGAAATCACAGAATCCAGCTGTGAGCGTGTTGTTGGCGGCATCCCATACAGGCATCCCAAAGCTGGTGTGGCAAGCGAACTCCTCTGAGCCAATGCGCTGCATGACCCCCCACTTTCCAGGCCAAATAACGGTAGGTACGGCTGTGGCGATGTCAACGAAAAGCAAATCGCCGCCCAACGTGCGCTCCAAAGAGCCGCGCTCCAATATTTCGCCTAAATATCCGATAATGAAAGTGCGTGTACCCTGATTTTCCGCATTGGCTTGGTCAAGACCCTCGGCTTCGGCATGTGTGATTACATCCCAGCCACCTTTAACCAGCTCGACGAGAGGTGGGTGAGGCTCCAGTTTGTAGGATGCAATCCGCATTGCAAAATAAAATCGCGTGATTGACATCACTGCCACTCCAGCGATAAAAAGAATAAGCAAGGTACGCTTCTTAAATAGCTCCTTGATGCCGAGGTTTGCAAAAAGTCCGATGGACGCCACCACGATGGCAAAAATGAATGTCCGGCGGCCACCCAGCAGAATGGGGCCTAGCAATGTACCGCATAGGAGGAATGCTGTCATCCTGAGCTTGCGGTTCGGCTCTTTGGCAAAAATAAACATTCCGGTAGCAAGGGTGGCAGTCATAGATGATACCAAGATGGCACCGACTGGGGACACTCGCCCTGAGCCCTCATCAGATCCTTGTCCTCCGCCATAACCAATGCTGCCTGTCGCTACACCGATAATTGCGCTGCAAGCTGATATAAAAAGCAATACCAATGTTGCTTTCTTCTCAATTTCTGTGAAGCCGATTGGAGGCAATAATTTCTTTTTGTCGATGGTTCCCGCAAAAAGTAGTGCAGCCACCAATATGAGAATCAATCCAAGCGCTAATGCAATATATGCGGTGCTGGCATAGGTGATCTCCAGCAGCAGCAAGCCATCCGTATATCCATGCGCTACTGTATTCAGCGTTCCTAAGCCGTAGCCAAGCGAAACGCTGGTGGCGTAGAGAGACCACGGAGTCACATAAAACGGTACAGCGAGAAGTCGACCAAAACTCACGAACGCAACGATGGTCAACACGATCATCGATGCCCAGAAGATCGCAGTCACCGCAGGTGCCAGCACTTGAATGCAGCCCATCGTGAAGCACAGGGCTGACATCGCATACACGAGCTCATTGGAGCCAGTGCGCTCCAGCGATGTCGGATGGATGTCCGTGTGCGATGTGTTCATGACGCCAACTCCTTGAATACAGCATGAAGCGCCTGGGCCGCGGCTTCGGTGGAGTAAGAGGCCATGGCATCGCGCGCCCAGTTGAAATCGCGCGGCAGGCGGAGAAGCTCGCCGATGGACTGCGCCAATGCGGTCGCATCCTCGACCGGCGACACCTTCACACGGTCCAGTTGACCGAACTCCACGTGGCAGCCCACGCCGTCGGTGATGGCCACGGCGCAGCCCGCTTGCAAGGCCTCGTTCACCACCAGGCCCCAGGCTTCGCCCAGGTGGCGCGAGGGCAGCACCATCACGTCGGTGGCCAGGTAGTAGCCGGGCAGGTGGCTTTGGTTGATGAAGCCTGTGAAGTGCGTGCGCACGCCGTGGCGTTGCGAGGCCTCTTCGGCGCGGCTGCGCAGCATGGGTTCCAGCTCGCCAGCGCCCACGAACATCAACTCCAACTGCGCCAGGGCAGCACTGGGCAGGTGGTCAAGGGCGTCGAAGATCAGGTCCGGGTGCTTCTTGGGGATCAGCTTGCCGAAGAAGCCCAGCACGCGCTTGCCCGGTGCCACGCCCAGTTCGCTGCGCTTGGCATCTGCCGCGGTTTGCTTGGCCTCGGCGGTCCAGTCTTGCAGCGGGTCGGGCACCGAGAAGCGTGCGAAGGACATGTGCGACTCGCTCACACCGTGCGCGAGCAGGTGGGCCTGGTTGAGCTTGCCGAACGCGAAGAAGTGGCGCGCCGGAGCGTAGTAAGCCCGGTACACCAGGCTGCGCAGCGTTGACTTGACCACGCTGCGCTGCTGGGCGTAGGTGGCGTCTTGCGTTTCCTGACGGATCAGGATGGGGATGCCCAGGCGCAGCGCCGAGAAGTAGGCAATGTGGTCGAAGTGGTAGTGCGACTGCGTCAGCATGACCGCGGCAGGCCGTTCGCGCTTGAGCATCTGGTAGATGCCTTGGCCGTTGGTGGCATAGGCAAAGCGGACGGCGAGTTTGGCCGCGTAATTCTTGGACTGCCCCACCCCTTCGGTCAGTTCTTCATCCCACGCCTTGGC
>CAIQIL010000283.1 GCA_903871865.1 uncultured Burkholderiales bacterium | reverse complement strand
TGATGGGCGACGCGCTGCCGCCCGTGGTGGCCGACGCCGTGCTCATCGAGCAGGTGGTGGCCAACCTCGTGCGCAACGCCTGTGACGCGCTCTCGCACCAGCCTCAGCCGCGGCGCGTGCGCATCGCGGTGGGGCCGGGCGCGCCGGGCACCGTGCGCGTGGAGGTCGCGGACAACGGGTCGGGCCTGGGCGGGCAGACCGCGGCCAGCCTGTGCGAGCCCTTTTTCACGACCAAGAGCGAAGGCATGGGCATGGGCTTGGCGATTTGCCGCTCCATCGTCGAGCTGCATTACGGCGCGCTGGAGGCCCACGATGCGCCCGAGGGCGGCGCGGTGTTTTCGTTCACCCTGCCGACGCGCAGGGAGGGCGATGAGACCTGCGATGAAGCCTGCGACAACACCTGCGATCACACAGTAGAGGAATCGGCATGACGACGGTCTATCTGGTGGACGACGAGGCCGTGGTGCGCGACGCGCTGGCCTTCCTGCTGGGCTCGCGCGGCCTGCTGGTGCAGACCTACGACAGCGGCCAGGCCCTGATGGACGCGCTGGCGCACCAACGCCAGCAGCTGCGCCGGCCCGTGCGCGGCGTGTTCGTGCTGGACGTGCGCATGCCGCAGATGTCCGGCTTGCAGCTGCACGAAGCGCTGATCGAGCTCGGCCTGCGCAACCCGGTGCTGTTTTTGAGCGGCCACGGTGACATCCCCATGGTGGTCGAGGCGCTCAAAAAAGGCGCCTTCGATTTCCTGGAAAAGCCCTACAGCGACAACACCCTGGTGGACCGCATCGTCCAGGCCCTGGCCGTGGAAGCCGCCTCGGTGGCCGACAACGCCGCGGCGCTGGAGCGCTTGGCCCGCCTGGACAGCCTGAGCGAGCGCGAGCGCGAGGTCATGCAGCGCGTGGCCGCGGGCAAGCTCAACAAGGTGATCGGTGACGAGCTGCACATCGCCGTGCGGACGGTGGAGGTGCACCGCGCAAGGGTGTTTGCCAAGCTGGGCGTGAAGTCGGCGGCGGAGTTGGCGGGCTGGCTGGCCGCGGGCTGAAGCCCAGCCTCAGTCGCTGACCCGCCCGCGCAGGGTCTTGACCTCGCTGCGCTGGCGCTTGCCCTCGACGCGGCGGCGCTGCGAAGCGCGCGTCGGCTTGGTGGCGCGGCGCTCGGGCGGCACGCTGGCCACGCTGTCGATGAGGTTCTGCAGGCGGGCCAAGGCCTCGCTGCGGTTCATGTCCTGGCTGCGGTGCGTTTGTGCCTTCAGCACCACCACGCCCAGGGCGGTGATGCGGCGGTCGCTCAGGCAGAGCAAGCGCGCCTTGATGTCCTCGGGCAAAGAGGAAGCGGTGATGTCGAAGCGCAGGTGGATGGCGCTGGACACCTTGTTGACGTTCTGGCCCCCGGCGCCCTGGGCACGCACGGCGGTGATCTCGACCTCGTCTTCGCGGAGGGTGGGGCTGAAAGGGGCGGTGGCCATGGTGCGCGCATTGTGCATGGCCCGGCCGGGCGCGGCCTTCGGTCGGACAGTGGCAGCGTTGGCACTCTGAGTGCGAAGCGCCGCACACGCCGAGTCATCTTTTGCGTCGCCGAGTGCCATCGACGGCACTTGCAGCGGCAAGGCTGTCGCGAAAAGCGCGGACGCTGCCCCTATGCGCGCCGACCTTGTCGCAAAAAGTGCGGGCGTTGGCACTGCGAGATGTGTCAGGGTGAGATCGCGCGTGCCATGCGTGGCGCTTTTTGCGCCGAGCGCCGCACTTGGAGCGGCACGCACGACACTTCGGGTGCGGGAGCCCGCGGCTTTCGTGCGGCTGGCCGCGGTTTGGGGGCCGCGGAGACGCGCGAACCCCGAGGCGATTCAGGAACGGCTTGGGTGGGCCGAGGCACCCGCTGCCTCAGGAGGCGCGTCGCTGGGCTTCACAGGGGCGGGTGCCGCGCACGCCGAGCCCGGGCCGACGAGGCGATCGCCATCCCAGCGCTGGCCGCACCAGCAAAGCCCCTCGGTGTCGATGATGCAGGTGCCGCTGCCGCAGCAGCGCAAGTCTTCGGGCATGGGTGTCCTTGGTGGTTGAGCCGCCATGTTGCGCCGTTGACGGGGGATGGGTCCGGGGATGAGGCGGGTTGTCCTGGGTTTGTCGCGGAGATGCAGGGGGTGGGCGTGGGGGCGGTGTCTGTTTTAGGCTGAGAGCTGTCTTGCAGCCCAGACTCACTGAACGGCAGCCATCGACCCGGAGCGGTCCTCCGATCCATCGAATTGGCGGCCTTAAGGCAGTCCCCCAACGGTTCGATGCAGAGGAAGCTGTAGGGCAGGTCAAGACCCGCCATCCACCGCGGCATAGGCAAAGCCGAAGCCTGCGCGACCGGTTCAGCGGCGGGCCGCGACCCGACCTACATGACTGTTTGTGCCCTTGCTCCAGGCCCATTTGAAGCCCGGCTGAGCGCTTTCATCGCCCCCGGAAAGTCTGGCGCCAGGCGCTGGGTGAGATGGCGAATCGGCGCTGAAAGTGGCGGCGCAGCAAGGCGGCCGAACCCAGCCCGGTCTGCACGGCAATCGCATCCATGCCCAGGTCGCTGCCTTCCAGCAGCTGTTGTACTTGTTGCAGCCGTGCGTGCAGCAACCAGTCGCCCAAGGCCTGCCCGGTGTGCTGCTGGAACTGGCGGGTGAAGGTGCGCCGGCTCATGGCGACCTGGGCCGCGCAGGCATCCACGCTGTGCCGTTCATGCAGGCGTGTTTGCAGGCTTTGCAGCAAGCCGCTGAGGCGTTCGTGGCGCCCGGTGCTGGGCAGTGCCTGTTCGATGAACTGCAGCTGTCCGCCCTGCCGGTGCGGCGCGGTCACCAGCCGCCGCGCCACGCGGTTGGCCACGGCCTGGCCCAAGCGCTGGCGCAGCAGATGCAGGCAGCAATCGAGGGCGGCGGCGGTTCCGGCCGATGTCAGGACCTGGCCATCCTGCACGTACAGCACATCGGGCATCAGCTGCACCTCGGGGTGCAAGCGCCCCATGTCCGCCGCATGCGCCCAGTGCGTGGCGGCCTGCCGCCCGTCTAGCAGGCCGGCCTGGGCCAGCACAAAAGCGCCCAGACACAGGCCCACCACGAGTGCGCCTCGGGCATGGGCGGCACGCAAGGCGTTCAGCACCAGGGGCGAGGCCGGCAGCTCGGGGTCGGTCCAGCTCGGTACGATCACCACATCCGCCGCGGCCATTGCCTGCAAGCCCTGTTGGACCTGCAGGCCCACCCCGACGCTGCTGGGGATCAGGCCGGGGCGCTCCGCACAAATCTCGAGCTGCATCGCGGGCACCCCGGGGTGCGATTCACCAAACACCACACAGGGAACGGACAGGTGAAACGGGCTGATGCGCTCAAAAGCGAGCACACAAACGGACAGGGAAGCGTACATGGCACAGTGGGCTGGTGGCATCGTGAGGGGCGGTTCACTTTGGCCCGATGTTAGCGATCAATGGCGTTTCTGCCACTGTTGGCGCGAGCGTCGGGCTCGAACAATGGTGGCTCTTTC
>CAIQIL010000282.1 GCA_903871865.1 uncultured Burkholderiales bacterium | reverse complement strand
CCGAAGAGGCCGCGCTGCAACTGGCGCAAGAGATCGGCTACCCCCTGGTCGTGCGCCCCAGCTACGTGCTGGGCGGCCGCGCCATGGAAATCGTGCACGGTGACAAGGACCTGGAGCGCTACATGCGCGAAGCCGTGCGCGTCTCCGACAAGTCGCCCGTGCTGCTCGACCGCTTCCTCAACGACGCCGTCGAAGTCGACGTGGACTGCATCAGCGATGGCACCGACGTCATGATCGGCGGCATCATGGAGCACATCGAGCAAGCCGGCGTGCACTCCGGTGACTCGGCCTGTTCGCTGCCGCCTTACACGCTGTCGCAAGAGATCCAGGAAGAGCTGCGTCGCCAGACCGCCCTGATGGCCAAAGCCCTCAACGTGGTCGGCCTGATGAACGTGCAGTTCGCCATCCAGGGCGACGTCACCAAGGGCCTGTCTGACGCCACGGTGTACGTGCTCGAAGTGAACCCGCGTGCCTCGCGCACCGTGCCCTACGTGTCGAAGGCGACCGGCCAGCCCCTGGCCAAGATCGCCGCGCGCTGCATGGCCGGCCAGAAGCTGAGCACGCAGAAGTCGCCCGACGGCAAGGCCCCGCGCGAAGTCGTGCCGCCTTACTTCACCGTCAAGGAAGCCGTCTTCCCGTTCAACAAGTTCCCGGGTGTGGACCCCGTCCTCGGCCCTGAAATGCGTTCGACCGGCGAAGTCATGGGCGTGGGCGAGACCTTCGGCGAAGCCATGCTGAAGTCGCAGCTGGGCGCGGGCTCGCGTCTGCCGACCAAGGGCACCGTGTGCATCTCGGTCAAGGACGGTGACAAGGACCGCGCCGTGGCCGTGGCCCGGGAACTGGTGGCGCTGGGCTTCGGCGTGGTGGCCACCAAGGGCACCGCAGCGGCCATCGCGGCAGCCGGCGTGCCGGTCAAGCCGGTGAACAAGGTCAAGGACGGCCGCCCGCACATCGCGGACGCCATCAAGGCCGGTGAAATCCAGCTGGTGTTCACCACGGTGGACGAAACCCGCACGGCGATCGCCGACTCGCGCAGCATCCGCACGGCCGCCCTGGCCAACCGCATCACCTACTACACCACCATGGCCGGCTGCGAAGCTGCCGTGGAAGCCATGAAGCACCAGGACGATCTGGTGGTGTACTCGGTGCAAGAGCTGCACGCGAAACTGCACTAAACTGACCTCAACCGGGGCGCATCCAACCGCCCTGGCTCGCTACACACACGTGGGCCGCACCCGGCCACCCTCAGGGGATGGTCATGGGATGCGGCTCACGTTCATTTCGGAAGACACACAGCCATGTCCACCATCCCCATCACGAAGAACGGCGCAGAAAAACTCAAAGAAGAGCTGCACCGCCTCAAGCACGTTGAGCGTCCTGCCGTCGTGGTTGCCATCGCCGAGGCGCGCGCCCAGGGCGACCTGTCGGAAAACGCCGAGTACGACGCTGCCAAGGACAAGCAAGGCTTCATCGAAGGCCGCATCCAGGAAATCGAAGGCAAGCTGTCGGCCGCCCAGGTCATCGACCCGTCTTCGCTGGACGCGGGTGGTCGCGTGGTGTTCGGCGCCACGGTCGAAATGGAGATCGAAGCCACCGGCGATGTCGTGACCTACCAGATCGTCGGCGACGATGAGGCCGACCTCAAGGACGGCAAGATCTCGATCGGTTCGCCCATTTCCCGCGCACTCATTGGCAAAGAAGCCGGTGACGTCGTCACGGTGCAAGCGCCGGGTGGCGCGCGCAACTACGAAATCATCGAAGTCCGCTACATCTGATCGTCAGGGGCCTTGGCATGAACGTCGTGCGTGTGCAATCGCTGCTCTCGGGGCTGTGGGCTGGTCTGTTGCTCGCCGTGGGCGGCGTGGCGGCGCCCAGCCTGTTCACGGTGCTGGAGCGCCAGGCTGCGGGCACCGGGGCAGGGCAGATCTTCCAGATGGAAGCCCGCATCAGCTTGGGCGTGGCCATCCTGTTGTTCGTGCTGGAGCGCCGCCGCGTGCGTGACCTGGTCGAAGAAGGCCAGAGCACCTCGGCCATGAGCGCCACCTTGCTGATGGCCCTGGGCGCGCTGTTCCTGACGGTGTTTGGCGGCTTCGTGCTGCACCCGATGATCCAGTCGGCCAAGGCTGGCCAGCCCACGGCGCTGTCTTTCGGTGCCTTGCATGGCATTTCCGCAGGGCTGTATTGGGCCAAGACGCTGCTGGTGCTGGTCCTGGCCTGGCGCCTTTCCGCGCGCTGAACTTGCACGCTGCGCCATGGAAAACGGCACCCGAAGGTGCCGTCATGGAGCAGGGAGCGCTGACGCGCCGAAGGCTGGCGCAGCCCGGAGATCAGTCCGGCAATCAGTCTGGTTTTTTGCTGGCCACGCGCTTCTTGGCGCGCTTGATCAGGCCGCCGGCGGTCACGCGCTGGTTGCCCATCACCATGACCTTCTTCACTTCGGGGCGGCGCGTGCCACTCTTGGAGAACTTCAGGATCTTGACTTCGCGCGGCGCGGCGCCACGCTTGTCGTCTTCCACGCGCTCGGAGACTTTCTCCGGGATCGGGCGCCAGATCACCAGCAACTTGCCGATGTGCTGGATGGGCGCGGCGTTGAGTTGCTCGCAAATCTGAGCGAGGATGGCTTCGCGCGCGGCGCGGTCGTCGCCCAGCACGCGCACCTTGATCAGGCCATGGGCCTTGAGGGCGGAGTCGGTTTCCTTCAGGACGGGTTCGGTCAGGCCATCGCCACCGATCATCACGACGGGATCCAGGTGGTGTGCGTCGGCGCGCAGTGCGCGACGCTCGGCAGTGTTCAGTTCAATTGCAGGCATCCCTCTATTATCGAGCCATGAAACCCAAAACCAAAAGCAAAAAGATCAACAAGGCCTGGTTGAACGAACATGTGCACGATCCCTACGTGCGCCAGGCCCAAAAAGATGGGTTTCGCTCCCGTGCGGCCTACAAGCTCAAGGAAATCGACGAAGCCTTGAACCTGATCCGCCCTGGCCAACTGGTGGTGGACCTGGGCGCAGCGCCCGGCGCCTGGAGCCAGTACGTGCGCCGCAAGTTCGCGCCCAAGGACACCGGCGCCGGCGGCGCGGCCGTGGGTGAGCTCAATGGCACCATCATCGCGCTGGACCTGCTGGAGTTCGAGCCGATCGAGGGCGTGCAGTACATCCAGGGGGACTTCCGCGAAGACGAGGTCCTGGCCAAGCTGCAGGAGGCCGTGGGCGGCCGGCCGGTGGACGTCGTGATCTCCGACATGGCGCCCAACCTCAGCGGCATCGACGTCACCGACAGCGCCCGCATTGCCCACCTCATTGAGCTGGCCATCGATTTTTCGCAGAACCACCTGAAAAAAGATGGCGCCTTGGTTTGCAAAGTTTTTCACGGCGCCGGCTACAGCCAGCTGGTGGAATTGTTCAAGGCGCATTTCAGGGTGTGCAAACCCATCAAACCCAAGGCTTCCCGGGACAAATCCTCCGAGACTTTCCTGGTGGGCATCGGCCTGAAGCAGGCGTGACCTCGCGCTGACGCGGCCCTGATGCCACAGGAAGCACCGATTTCCGGGCTTCCAAGTGCGATTGGACGCCGGCACAGGGGGCTTGACTCGTCTAGAATCGTCCCCAAGTACCGCGAAGACTGCGCCAATGTTTCACAACGTTGAAACCGGCGCTGTTTTTGGACTGCTTTCAGTGTGTGGGTGCATCCAGCATCCGCTGAAAGTGGCGTGTAAGGGTTGAAGGAGCCGCGGTGAACAATCAATGGTTCTCTAAGATTGCAGTTTGGCTGGTTGTCGCCATGGTGTTGTTCACCGTGTTCAAGCAGTTCGACCGCGCCAGCAGTGTGGGCAGCCAGATGGCTTACTCGGAGTTCCTGGAGGAAGTCCGCGCCAAGCGCATCCGCAGCGTCACCTTGCAAGAAGGCATGGGCGGCACGGAGATCCTGGCCGTCAGCACCGACGACAAGCGCATCCGCTCCACCGCCACCATCATGGACCGCGGCTTGGTGGGCGACCTGATCAACAACGGTGTCAAGTTCGATGTCAAGCCGCGCGAAGAGCAGTCGCTCATCGTCAGCCTCTTGCTGTCCTGGGGCCCGATGCTGCTGCTGATCGGTGTTTGGATCTACTTCATGCGCCGGATGCAAGGCGGCGGCAAGGGCGGGGCGTTCAGCTTCGGCAAGAGCCGTGCACGCATGCTGGACGAATCCAACAACAACATCACCTTCGCGGATGTGGCTGGTTGCGACGAGGCCAAGGAAGAAGTCAAAGAGCTGGTGGACTTTCTGCGTGATCCGCAGAAGTTCCAGAAGCTGGGCGGGCGCATTCCCCGCGGCGTGCTGAT
>CAIQIL010000281.1 GCA_903871865.1 uncultured Burkholderiales bacterium | reverse complement strand
TTCTCGGTGATGTGTACCTCCACGTCCCGCTCACCCACCGTCACACCAAAGACCGGGTGTTGGCGGAACTGCGGCGAGGCATCACTGTTGAGGTACAGCGCAACCTTGGCGCCGGGCTCGACCATTACGCTGAATTCCCCGCGTGTTCGCACAACTTTTCCCGCTCTGTCCTTTCGCTCGCCCGACGACACGCGGGCAGTCCGCTTGGCGAAGGCGTCAAGCACCTTGCCGTTGACAGAGATGGCGTAGGGCAGGTCGACATTCGCTGCGGTCACGCATTGCACGAAGTAAGTGACACGCCGCTTCAGCAGGACTGGCACCGATGTCACGCCATCATTGTTCAACTTGGTTGAACCTGTGGTGCTTGGGGTCGACTTCATTTGGCTGCTCATGTTGTCAGCACCCCCACACGACGCTAGGGGTTGTGTCATTCACACTTTCTTCAATCGGGAGCCAGGCGACCTTCAGACGCTGCGCTTGGGCCGTTTGAATGACCTGGGTGTGTCCGTTTTCATCCGTCTGCCCGGTTATCTGCGTGCCATCCTCCAATTCAATGCGATACGGCAGATCACGTATGGGTGTTCCAGTGGATTGATCCACCGCACGGAACTGCTCCTTGTAGATCTTGGCTCGGCTGTCGGGAAGGTGACTCAAGATCGACGCTCCGCACGCCCCCCCACCCCACTCATGCGTCGACCCCTTGACCGTGAAGCTCCCCGGGCAAGTGAAGGTGATGTCCCCGCCTTTGAGCACAATCTGGCTCTGCCCAGCGGTGAGGGTGATGCTGTCTTGCGCGAAGACGCGCACCTCGTCGGTGGTGCTTTGCACCGTGATGTCCTGGTCGGCCCAGAGTTGCTGTGCGTCGGTGTGGGCGCGCAGGCTCAGGGTGGCGTTGGCGGCGATGGCGTGGATGCCGCCCGCGTGGGTGTAGAGGCTGGTGGTCTGGCCGCTGACGGCGCTCAGCGTGTGAGCGGCCGCGAGGTGGGCGTCGCCCTGGGTGCTCAAGGACGTGTCCTGGCCGCTGAAAAAGCTCAGGTGCTCGGCGCTGACCAGGGCGGCGCTGCTTGGGGTGTCAAGGTGCAACTGTGCGCGTGCGAAGGCCTCGACGGGGTCTGCCAAGGTGCGGCTGCCAGCTTGGGCTTTGCGGGCGTCCTGGCCGTTGAGGGTGGCGGGCAGCTTGCCGCTGGCGGCGGGGTCCATGGCGGCGGTGTGCGCCATCCAGGCTGGGCCGTTGTCACCGTGGCCGTCATCGTGGCTGTCAAGGCCAAGCGCACCTTGCTGGCGGGCGCTGTCGCCGAGGGCCTGGCCCAGCTGTCGGCTGGCCCGCAGTTGGGCCACGGCCTCGCTGGCGTCCATCTGGGTGCTGGCCACGCTGCTGCCTTGCGCGTTGCGGGCAGAGGTGCTCAACAGCATGCCCTGCCCAGCCCGCACGACGGCCCAGCCCTCGGTGTGCCCATAAAAGCCTTCGCCCAGCCAGTGGCCGCGCCGTGCTTGTGAGCCCTGGGCGTCGTGCCTTGCGCTGTGTTGCACCAGGTGGCCGAGGCTGAGTTCGCTGTGGCCGTGGCTGGCCGAATAGCTCAGCAGTCGCATGCGCAGCTGGCCCTGGCTGTCGTCGATCAGCCATTGGTTGGCACCCGACTGGCCGCCGGCCTCGTCGAGCAGGGGGTGGTGCCAGCCCGAGAGGGTGCCGGGATGGTTGGCCTGGCTGCCTGCGCCTGCGGGCCAGGGCAGGGTGTGTGGGCCGTTGTGCAGCTGGCCGATGACGATGGGG
>CAIQIL010000280.1 GCA_903871865.1 uncultured Burkholderiales bacterium | reverse complement strand
AGTGGCACGGCATGAGCCGCACCGGCACGCTGGGTCGCCTGTTCGGCCACGTCAGCGAGCCCTCGGTGGACCTCCACCCCACCGACATGCAGCGCCTGGGCCTGACAGACGGCGACCTGGTGCGCGTGCGCTCGCGCCGCGGCGAGGTGCTGGTCCCTGCGGTGACGGCGGACGCGCAAATGCCCGGTCAGGTCCACATCGCCATGCACTGGGGCAGCGAGTTCCTCAGCGGGCGCGGCGCCGGTGGCGAGCGCCTGCAAGGCGTCAACGCCCTGACCCAATCGGCTTTCTGCCCCACCTCCAAGCAGCCCGAGCTCAAGCACGCGGCGGTGGCCATCGAGCCCGTCTCGCTGCCCTGGCAACTGGTGGCCATGGCCTGGCTGCCGGCCGGCAACGCCCTGGTGGTGCGCGAGGCCGTGGCCGCACTGGCGCGCGACTTTGCTTTCTTCAGCTGTGTGCCCTTTGGCGACGAAGGCCGGGAAGGTGGCACACAAGGCGGCAGACATGACGGCACACCAGACGGCCACGTCGGCGTGCTGCTGCGCCTGGCCGATGCGCAGGCGCCCGACGCCGCGCGCATCGCCCCCCTCATCGCCCGCTTGGAAGGCTGGTTCGGCGTGCAGGCCGCCGACACCCTGCGCTACGACGACGGAGCACAGCACCAGCACCGCGCCATGCGGGTGGTGGGCAGCGGTGAGGGCTCCACCGAGGGCCACGAGGGCCAGCGCCTGCAAGCCTTCCTGATGGCCGGCCAGGTGGCATCGCAAGCCTGGTTGCGCCCGCTGCTGCAGGAGCGCCAGCCCGTTGAAGCGCTCGGCACCCGGCTGCTGTCGCCCAGCGCCGAGGCCCCTGGCGAGGTCGCCTCGCGCGGCAAGCAGGTCTGCACCTGCTTCAACGTGAGCGAAGCGCAGATCCTGGCCTTCCTGCCGCAATGCAGCGGCGCGGCCGGCGAACGCCTCGCCCAACTCCAGGGCGCGCTGAAATGCGGCACCAACTGCGGCTCCTGCGTGCCCGCCCTGCGCAAACTGATCCAAACAAACGCCTGAGGCTCCCCATGTCCAACTTCAAGACATTCCTGAAATCAGGGCACGCGCCCACGCTGTTCGCGTCCTTCCTGTACTTCGATTTCACCTTCGCCATCTGGGTGCTCAACGGCGCCATGGCCCCTTTCATCAGCGAGTCCTTCAACCTGACCGCCGCCCAAAAGGGCTTCATGGTCTCGGTGCCCATCATCGCGGGGGCGCTGATGCGCTTCCCCCTGGGCCTGCTGTCGCAGTACATCGGGCGCAAGAGCGCAGCCCTGGTCGAGATGGCCCTGATCATCCTGGCCCTGGCCTTTGGCTACTTTTTCGTGGACACGCACGACAAGGTGCTGGCCATGGGCGTGTTGCTGGGCATTGCCGGCGGCAGCTTCGGCATCGCGCTGTCCCTGGGTTCGGGCTGGTTCCCGCCCAAGTACAAGGGCCTGGCCATGGGCATTGCCGGTGCGGGCAACAGCGGCACCGTGCTGGCCGTGCTGTTCGCACCGCCCCTGGCCATGAAATTCGGCTGGCAGACGGTGTACGGCCTGGCCGCCTTCACCATGCTGCTGCCCATGGCCGTCATGGCCGTGTTCGCCAAGGAGCCGCCCGACGTCGAGCACCAGAGCCTGCGCGAGCACATTGCCTGCCTGTTCGAGAAAGACGGCTGGGCCTTCAGCCTGATCTATGTCATCACCTTCGGCGGCTTCATCGGCCTGGCCAACTTCCTGCCCACCTACTT